>JANPGW010000465.1:0-33437 GCA_031424115.1 Saprospiraceae bacterium
GGTATGGTGCTCGGGTTTTTTATCTGTAATCTCTATCACTAAACCTGAATACAAATCACGCCCCGCGCCAAATTGTACTTCTATCCGCACACCAAATTGCACCTTAGCCACCAATTCGTTTGGAATATGATAGGTATAAGGCTTCGGTGTTGTAATCGGCAGAACGACCGTTGCAAAATGCTTAAAATCATCAGCGTTAAAAAAAAGTTCAGAATTGTTAACTCCCTCAATTTGACTCTCCAAAGCAGTTGTTTTTACTTACTTTTTTCAATTTCTTTGATCACTTTTTGGATGTCATTGGGCGAGAGTGAAAAAAGGTTAGATAATAATTCTAAATCTTTACTTTTGAGCCAAGCATCATAGATAGCGAGTTTTTTACCTTTTTCGATACCTTTTTCGATACCTTTTTCGATACCCTTCTCGATACCTTTATTCATTATTTTATCAATTATAGTCATGTCTGTCTGTTTTATATTGTCATCTAATTGAGTGATTTGGATATCAATTTCTTCATCCGTTATCTCACCTGAAAGTTGATACAAATATAAATTAAAAAATCGAACAAATCGCAATACTTCTTCCTCATTCATATCCTTATAACCTTCTAAAAGCCACTCCACAAAACGCTCCCTAATGTACTTTTCTTCATTGTAATGCTTAAAAGCTAAGAGTGACTTTTGAAGAAAGACAGCATTGAAGCTCTTAATCATATCATCGGGATAATACTGTAAATTTGTCAACCAATAATCAAAAGCATTTGAAAAATCTATCATGTGGGTTTGAAATGTGTATTTGTTTTCTCGTTTTTTTCGCCATGTTTACAGTTTTAGATGAATATTCTGCTTATCAAATTTCCTTATAAGTATAGAAAAGATAAACTTTGTGCGTATTAACGCAAAGTTGTATGATGTCAGAAATTTTGGTACTGTGTTTTTTCGCTTTTTTAGCAGGATTTATTGATTCGATTGTGGGTGGCGGCGGTTTGATTCAAACGCCCGCATTGCTCATCACATTGCCCAATGTACCGGTTCCGGCAATTATGGGAACGGCCAAAATATCTTCCATCGCAGGCTCAATGATGTCATCCATACAGTATGCGCTGCGGGTAAAATTCAATGCACGGGTTTTAGCGACCACCATTGTATCGGCAATCATCGGGGCATTCATCGGGGCGAGGCTCATCAGTTTTTTACACCCTTCGGTCGTCAAGCCGGTTATTTTTGTGTTGCTAATCGTTGTTTTCATCTATCTTTTCACCAAAAAAGATTTTGGACAAACGGGTCTAACTGTTGATATTCACCCCAAAGCCGTATTATATAGTGTTCTTTTTGGTTTTATAGTAGGTGTTTACGATGGATTTCTGGGTCCCGGAACCGGCAGTTTTCTGATTTTATTTTTCGTATCGGTCGTGGGTTTCGATTTTTTGCAAGCCTCTGCCCACGCCAAAGTAGTGAATTTGGCAACGAATGTCGGCGCAGTGATATATTTTGGTTGGTCGGGCAATATCGTTTGGTATTATGCCTTGCCGATGGCATTTTGCAATCTCAGTGGCGCATTTTTTGGGTCAAGAGCCGCTCTACTGAGGGGTAATAAATTTGTGAGAAAAGTGTTTTTAGTGGTCATTTTTTTGATGATTTTGCGTTATGGGTATGATATTTTCAGGTTTTAATTTTTTTTGACACTTTTTTATACCTTTATCGTAGAAATTAGAAATCAACATCTTTTTTTATGTTTCAACAACTCAATCATCAGGAAGATATTTCTCTCGTCAAAATGTACCACAGCACACATGATGTGCAGTACATAGGGGAGTTATATCGCCGCTATGCGCACTTGATTTTGGGGGTTTGTTTAAAATATTTAAAAAATTTGCCGGATAGTGAAGATGCCGTTATGGAAATTTTCGAAAAACTGCATCTTGATTTAAAGAAAAACAATGTCGAGCATCCCAAGTCTTGGTTGTATATGGTGGCTCGGAATCATTGTCTAATGAAATTGCGTAAAGCAGGCTTGGATGTGGAGTTTCCGGAGATATTGCCTACCCCCCCTCAGTATGTGACCGAAGAGGCCGATTTTGAGGATAAAGAAAAACTGATTCAGACACTTGAAAAAAATATTTTACACCTTAAAAATGAACAACGGCTCTGTATTGAGTTGTTTTATTTGAAAGATACATCCTATAAAGATATTATGCGACATACAGGTTTCAGTTTGAATGAAATAAAATCACATATCCAAAACGGCAAATTGAATTTAAAAAAAATGATGACTAAATAATGAAACACATTCTTCCTAACGATAACTGCTTAACGCAAGACCAGATTTTGCGTTATTTGCGCGACAAGACGTCACCCGAAGAGATTCGGGCAATTGACCGTCATCTCGCGCATTGCGCCCTATGCAGCGACGCTATCGAAGGAGCAATGATGTTGGATACCGACACCTTAGAAAAAGAGTTTTTACAAACCAAAGCCTTTATTTTTGAAAAATCGAATGAAATAAAGTTGGGTAAAACCAACTTAAAACCTGTAAAAACGTCTTATAAATATTTGCGGTTTGCGCTTGGAGCGGCAGCGTCAGTGGCTGTATTGGCAGTTGTGAGTTTGTGGATTTTTACAAAACCATTGGATACTTCTTCTAACATTGCATCAGAAAGCAATCCTATTGAAAAACCAACCACAGCAGATTCAGCTTATTTTGAACAAAAACCGGTTGTTATTGAGCCGGAAAATACAAACAAGCCGGCTCTCAATAAGCCTGTAAGTCCTACACAAAACGAGGCGATTTCGTCAACAGAAAGTAAAAAAGAGGAAAATATTCAAACTATTCCATCTGAAAATCAATCTAAAATCACTACTTCCTCTGCCCCTGAATCCCGAGCCGAAATAGAAAACAACGCTGTTACATCATCGCCCTCAAAAGAGGTTTACACAGAAAGTGCGCGGGATAAAGCTGTTGTTTCAGCAGAAAAGGCAGATTTAGAAAGGTATGAACAGGCTAATGCCAAAAAGAAAAAAGAAGCTACAATATCAGATGAAGCGAAATATTCAGGTGTTGCCAAAATGCAAAAAGCCGAAAACCCACAAAGTACAGATAAAGCTATTTTCAATCGAGGCATTCAATATTTTCAGGAAAAAGACTACGACAAAGCCATCGCTGAATTTAATAGCATCTTAGCTCGTCAATCTGAAGGTGATTTATATGAAAAAGCCCTGTGGTATTCAGCCAATGCTTATTTTCAAAAAAACAATAAACCATATTCTAAAACCATTTATCAACGCATTGTGAAAGAACAAGGTAAATATGCTGCACAAGCCGAGGTGATTTTGAAAAATTGGAAATAGGTTAAAAGTGAACAATTAATAATGAAAAGTGAACAATTTTCGCCAACTTTTCACTTTTCACTTTTCCCCTGAGTGCTCGGGTTCACTTTCATAATTCTCCCCACTGGATAAAGCCTATAAGACGGCTCAAAATAGTCTGTATTTTTGTAAACAAATTCCAATTGTGCTTGAGCAGAAGACGCAAATTTGGGGTCAGATTGTCTTTTTTCATCTAATTTTTTCTTCAAATCAGGATTGTTTTTCAGAACTTCGGCAGCTACATCCTCAAATACATAACCGGAATAACCTTCTTTTTGGTTTAAAATACCATCAAAAAAATTCCACGTAAAAAATGAATCCGCCCCCTGTGGTTCTAAAGTTTCGACAATATAACGAGCCGGTACTTGTTGAGTGGGTATCAAAAAATCACCTTTATAGTATTGCCTTTTCATGGTTTTAGCTTCCACTTTGACTTCTCTGTTAGGGTGATGCCCTTCATAAGGGTTTGGACTGGATTTATAATCTGTAATATAATAATACTCTGCGCTCATTATTGAATCCTTACTAAGGAGTATCATTTGCACGCCATTCCATTTCAATCGGTCAATCACATCTTGATATGCCTTAGGTACGATGTAATATTCCGGCACTGCCACCGATACTGAGGGGGTATAATGCGATAGATAAGGCAAGGTTTTTTGATACGGTTTAGTGCGGTCATAGTACAAACGTGGCTGCCCGCTCACCTCACTGTTTTTGTAACCCGACTCGTAGCCTTTAAATTCTACGGTTTCTTTGCGGCTCGTGTCCAATTTCCAATTAATGTCAAATTGGGATTTGTTTTGAATATCATTAATGGCGTTCCATTGTGCCGCCACAATTTTACGAAAATCATCGTGAACAATTTTTATCATACAATCCATCAAGGCATATGAAGCCCTCACACGGTCGGGAAAAGGCTTCAACATGTGTGTTTCGGGCATAAAAGCAATAGCATTGTGCAAAGCCGCATATCCGGTAGAATATCGTGGCATATCCGGAAAAGCTATCAAACCACCCTCTACTTTTTCCTCAAAATTGACATAAGGGCACATCTCCCAACCCCGATTTTTCATGTCTTTATAAAGGCGTGGTAATAAACTATTTTGTTGATAATCAGCGAGATAAGTATTTAATTTATCCTTCTGTGTCGCTATCAAGGTCATGGTATATTGATAATCCGCCCCATTGGAGGTATGATTATCCATAAAAATTTGAGGTCGCCATTGACTGAAAATTTGATTAAAAGTCTGAGCGTTTTTGGTATCCGCTTTGATAAAATCACGATTTAAATCCAAATTTCGAGCATTGCCTCTGAACCCATATGCTTCGGGCCCATTTTGATTCACACGGCTCATTCTACCCCGATTCAAAACACCATCAATATTATAAAATGGAATGACTACCAAAACCACATTCTTTAAAGAACGCTGAGAATTAGGGTTTTGGAGGTAATCCCTTATGAGCATCATCGTAGCATCAACGCCCTCAGGCTCGCCCGGATGAATGGCATTATTGATAAAAAAGACCAATTTCTCTTTCTGACGTGCCATCTTTGCCGTAAAAGTATTATCAAACGATATAACGGCAACATGAAGCGGAAAGCCTGAATCGGTCATACCTACTTCATAGAGTTTCATAAATTGAGGATAATTTTCAGCTAAAAAGCGATAAAATTCCACCCCCTCAGTATAGGAAGCCGTTTGATTATTATTTTTCTCAAACGGCGTTATCAACTCTTGGGCAAAAAGAGAGCCGGTTGACCAATAACACAATAGCAGTAAAATGATGTATCTTCTCCTCATACGATTTTTTTTGTTTTGTGAAAGTAGCTAAAACCTTATAAATCATCATTAGCTACTTCATTTTTTTTTATTTTAACGATATCCTAAAATCCTTTTTCCCTATACGAATAAAATATATGTCATATAAGAGGCTTTTATCTTGCAGCGAAGCACTATTTTTACACTGCGGATACTATGAAAAAACACCGAATAACTCCCCAATGAAAAGAGATGACACCCTTTGGAAAGGCATCTTGGAAGACATGTTTGATGACTTTCTTCGCTTTTTTTACCTCAATGCCGACGACATTTTTGATATGTCCCGTGGCTTCGACTTTTTGGACAAAGAGTTGGAAGACCTCTTCCCACAACCCGAAGAAGAACATGTTCGATATGTCGATAAATTAATCAAAGTCTGGCTCCAAAACGGGCAAGAGGAATGGATTTTGGTGCATATTGAGGTGCAAGGTCAATCTGAAAAAGTATTCAGCGAACGCATGTTCACCTATTATTATCGCATCAGAGACAAATATCAACGTAAAATTACCGCTTGGGCTATTTTGACCGATAAAAACAAATCTTTTCATCCTTCTTCTTTTGAGGAATCCTTCTTGGGCACTACAACTGTTTATCAGTTCAATCTTTACAAAATCATCCATCAAAACGAAGTCGCACTCAGACTATCGGATAACCCATTTTCAATAGTCGTTTTGACGGTACTCTTGGCGCTGAAAAAAAGTAATAGTAATGAAGTGGAACTCATAGATTTGAAAATGGATTTGGTCAAACACCTTATCCGAAAATCCATCAGCAAAGAAAAAATCAGAGCTTTAATGAACTTTCTGAAGCACTATGTGCGTTTTAATAACGAAAATACCCTTATATTTGAACAAAAATTAGAACATTTCACAGGAAAAACGTATCCAATGGGAATAGAACAATTGTTATTACACAAAGCCGAATCTAAAGGCGAGAAAAAAGGCGAGAAAAAAGGTGAAAGAAAGGGCGAAAAACGCGGCGACGAAAAACGGCTGTTAGACGTTGTTCGCAATGCGCGTTTGAACGGTTTAAGTTTAGATGTTATAGCCAATATTGTCAACCTACCGGTAGAGCAAGTAAAAACTATTTTGGATAAAATGGGTATTGAATAAATTAATGTTTTTCCCCTGAAGAGAACCCCCTCAGTATCGGTTTAGTTTCCATACTGAGGGGGTATTTTTTAGGGAAAAAAATATTAAAAGGCTTGTAAACGCCCCATTGTTAAAACATTACGCCCAAACGGATAGTCAAACTTGACGTTGTCGCTTTGGAGTTTTCTTTTTTAGGGTTGCTTTTTCCATCTGCATCATACAACGTACCATTGTCGGTATTAATATCCGCGAAGCCTTTCTGAAAATACAAGCCTAAAACTAAAGCTGTATTATTAGAAATAATGTACTCACCACCGCCGCCAATACCCCATGACAAATTGAAAAAATTCACCTCTTTTGTGATATTGATTTTCTCTTGGTCTAGATTTCCGGAGCCTATAATTGACCCTTTAGCTCCTGATTTGAAGCCTAATGTCAATCCCGGTTCAGCAAAATAGCGCAAATGAGTACCATTTTCGGGCGTCCGAAGTTTCAATCCAAATGGAATTTCCACATAATTAACGCTGTATCTAAACTTCGTATCGCGTGGGAAAAGTGCGCTATCAGACTTTACTGTCGGTTTTGTTTCAAACTCATCATACGAATCTGTCCAGAACTTACTTGGTACATCCAATAACAAACGACCACCTGCATTGAAATGAAAGCCAATACCAGTTGAAAACGAATACGCTTGACTGAAGCGATTTTCTACAATTAATCCCAATTTGAGACCTGTTGCAGAACCTGAACCACTGATTTTTGAGCTGCTGGTATTCATCCAACTGAATGATGGGCTTGCTTGAACGCCAAAATGTAAATCTTGGGCCATTGAAAGGGTAAAAATAGAGGCAATAATAGCCGTTGTCAAAAAGATTTTTTTCATATTTGTTGAATTTTTTAAAATATAAACGAACAATCAGGAGGTTAGTTATTAATTAACAAAGATATTTCAAAATAAAATTTGGTAAAACAAAGGTATAGATGATTGATAGAAATTTGCAAATTTTTTAAATTATTTTATCCTCCATATCTAAAATATTGATTGTCAGATAATTAAGTTTGCACTAATTCTATTAATCTTCCAAAATTGATAAACTGAGTCAACGGAAACTGTTATGGCAAAAGCAAATAAAAAAATAAACCCTTCTACCCATTTCCCGAAAGCATCCACTGATAAAGTTGTTAATCCCGTGAAAAGGGTGGACAACAAGCAGACGGATTTTTGGAGTGATTCAAAGATGCAGGCTATTCTGATTTTTGCATTTGGATTTTTGCTCTATGCCAACACTCTTACCCACGATTATTGTCAAGACGATGCCATTGTGATAACCGAAAACATGTTCACTACTCAAGGCGTCAGCGGTATCCCCGGTATAATGGGTAATGATACTTTTTATGGGTTTTTTAAAGAGGCTGGCAAATCTAACTTGGTAGCGGGAGGTCGTTATCGCCCATTCACGCTTGTTATGTTTGCAATTGAATATCAAATATTTGGGAAAAGTCCGTTTATCGGGCATTTTATGAATGTTGTATTGTTTGGGATAACTTGCGTTTTGCTTTATTTTTTAATACTAAAACTCTTGAGCTATCGGTCTGACACAGAAGGGCAATCGGCTGCAATAATCGCTTTCATGACGGCTCTTCTTTTTGCTTCACATCCCATTCACACGGAAGCAGTGGCGAATATCAAAGGGAGAGATGAAATTATGACGCTTTTGGGCAGTTTGGCTGCCGTCTGGTTTTCACTTAAATTTTATGAAAAAGGGGGATTCAAAAATGCCGTTTTAGCTTTTGTGTTCTTTTTTATCGGTTTATTGTCAAAAGAAAACGCCATTACATTTGTAGTAATAGTGCCTCTCATTTATTGGTTTTTTATAAAGACAAATTGGAGTACAGCCTTCAAGCAAGTGCTGCCTTTTGCTGGAGCGGCTGTTTTATTCCTGATACTGAGGGGGGGGGTTATTGGTAATCAGTTTACAGGTCAACAAAATGAATTGATGAATAATCCTTTTTTAAAGCTTGTGAACAATCAATATGTGCCGTTTGAAATGGGTGAAAAAATAGCGACCATTGTTTTTACACTTGGTAAATACGTTCAATTGCTTATTTTTCCGCACCCGCTCACTCACGATTATTATCCGCGGCATATTGATATGATGCACTTCTCCGATTGGCAGGTGCTTTTGAGTATGGCGCTTTACGCTGCAATGATTGTGTTGATATTCAAGGGATGGCAAAAGCGGGATTATATGAGTTTTGGGATTTTATTTTATTTATTAACGCTTTCTATCGTTTCCAACATCGTTTTTCCGGTGGGAACAAATATGGCTGAGCGGTTTATTTTTATGCCATCGTTGGGATTTTGCTTTTTTTTAGCTGTTTTTTTAATAAAATATTTGAAAAAACAAGCCTTTTATGCCGCCGTTGGCATTGGTATTTTGTTTGGATTGAAAACTTTTACCCGCAACTTTGACTGGAAAGATAACTATACCATATTCACAACGGATGTTTCGGTGTCGAAAAACTCGGCTAAATTACAATGCTCAGCCGGTGGTGCTAAGATTGAAAAAGCAGCAACAGAATTAGATGTAAACCGCAAAAAACAACTTCTGAACGAAGCCATAGCTCATCTCCGTCGCTCTTTGGAGATTCATCCCCAATTTAAAAACCCGTATTTGCTATTGGGTAATGCGTATATTTATCTGGAAGATTACGATAAAGCCATTCAGGAATATCAAAATGCATTAAAACTTGATCCCGATTTTAAAGACGTCAAAGGGAATATGGCGCTTGCTTATCGAGAAAAAGGACGAATCTATGGTCAAATTCAAAATGATATACCCAAAGCGTTAGAAAATTTTGAAAAAGCGATTCAATATAACCCGAATGATGCTCAAAGTTATTCGTTTCTGGGTACTTCTTATGGAATAACAGGACAAACGGAAAAAGCTATTGCCGCACTCGAAAAAGCCTTATCTATCCGATTCGATAAAAATGATGCTATGAATCTCAGCATTGCATACCGTTTAATGGGTAATATTTCAAAGTCAGACGAATGGGCAGTAAGAGGAAAAAAATGACTTGAATCGCGGAATGAATGAATTCAGGAATAAAAAGCACAATTCATCTTTCATCATTTCTCATTCATCAATATTCACTACTTTTGCGGATTAAAAATTTTGAAGTATATGAATAAAGATAAAATTTTTTTCGAAAGTATTTGGTGGGTGATTACATTGGTGATATTAACAGTAGTGATGTTCCCGATTTGGAAAGATTATCCGAATTATCCATTCAATATAACCAATATTGTTTATGTCATCTGTTTTATAACTTTTACTCGATACGCTTTCTTACTCAAACACACATTTATTGCGACTTGGCAAAATGGAAAAATCGCATTTGTTCTCTGTGTTTTTGCCATTTCGGGTATTTTGATGGTTCAGTTACAAGATTTTAATGTGTGGTATGACAACGGTGATCCCGATATTTTACTTAAGTCCGTGAAAAGAGAAAATGTTCGTGCTGGCCTTTTAGATTATATCAAAACTGAATTTCTCTTTTTTTCAGTTGCCAGTGTGATTGCCGCTTTTCTTTTGGCAGGTAGATTGTTGGTCTCAGTTTGGCGTTTGAAAAATAGAGGGAAAGCGTGAAAAGTATTTAGTTTTTAGTGTTTGGTGTTTAGAAAAGTGAAATAAAATAAAAAATATGTCGGCTGTAAAAGAATTTAATGAGTATCGCGAAAAAATGAACGAGCGCATTCTGGCGCACGACAACAAAGTCATCAAACGTTTTTGGAGTCTTGACCACCAAACCTATGACGATGGGGCTTTGGATAAAAAAACCAAAGAATTATTAGGCTTAGTGGCTTCGATGGTTTTGCGCTGTGACGATTGTATTCGATATCATTTGGGAACATGTTATGAGTTGGGCGTTTCACGCGATGAATTGTTTGAAGTTTTTGCCATTGCCAATTTGGTGGGTGGGTCAATTTGTATACCACACACACGTCGCGCTGTTGAATATTGGGACGAGTTAGAGAATGAAACTAAAGCGTAAATACTGAGGGGGGTGAATTTTATCAAAAAAAGATTGGACAAAATCGCTGTTTTGACTTTATCGGCAGCGATTTTCTTTTATAAATTCGGTTGGCAACTTTTGGATGTTACCAATATCGGCTGGCTGTTTCGTATTGGTTTTGACAATGCGACGGAGTTTATTTCGTGGGAGTATTATCGCGCTTCGGAATGGTCTTTTCCGGTCATTGGCACTATGTCCGGCTATGACTATCCTACTGTTACAGGCGTGGGGCTCACGGGAGCGATTCCACTTTTGGCTATTCCCTTAAAAGTTTTATCACCGATTTTGCCGACTATTTTTCAGCATTTTGGCTGGTGGTTTTTTGCTTGCTATCTCTTACAAGGTTGGTTTGCATTGAAATTATTGAAAGCGTTAACATCCACGCATACATTATCCAACCAACATAAGCATTCATCACCATTATTTACTAATTTAGGATTAGTCATTGGTTCACTGTTTTTTGTTATCGCTCCGCCTTTACTTTTCCGAGCAGCACACATGAATCTGTCGGCTCATTTCCTCATTTTAGCCTCATTTTATATTTATTTTCAACGATTTACAAGTGTTGAAAAATTTAAATACCATCTTATTTTAGTGGTCATTACGGCATTGATTCACCAATATTTATCGGTGATGGTGTTGGGTTTAGCTTTTGCGACTTCGAATGATTTGTGGCAACGTCGCAAGTTATCATTTTATCAAATTATTAGTTTCAATCTGATTAATCTGGCTGCTACATTAGGCGTTTTTTATGTCATTGGTAATTTTAATATTTCTACCGATGCCACACAATCAGTGGGTTTTGGCAATTTCTCAGCCAATTTAAATACATTTTTCAATTCATTTAATTATACTCGATTTCAACCCGCCTTGAAAACTTCTGCCGAAGGTCAATATGAAGGTTTTGCTTATTTCGGCGTGGGTGTTTTTTTAATGTTTATAACAGTAGCGATAAGTTTAGTGTTGAAAAAACTTAAAACGTTTGCGTCAAATTCATCCCAAACCATACAAGCTGATATAGACTTTGAAAAACCTTTGAGTTATCCGATTTGGTCGGTGGCAGTTTTGTTTTTTATTTTTTCATTGAGCCATATTATCGGTTTGAATGATAAAGTTATTCACCAATATATCATGGGTTCGGAATTTCAAAAATTGGCTTTTTCATTGCGGGCTTCGGGGCGATTTGTGTGGGTGTTGTACTACCTTATTTTAACTTTTACGATTAAAGGGGTTTTACAAATAAAAATGCCTAAGCTTTTGAAAACCAGTCTTTTATCTTTGTTTTTTGTAGTTCAAATTTTGGATGTTAAACCTCTTTTGACAGTACACACTATTGATTATTCGCCTTATAAAGGTAATATCAATCAACCCGCTTGGAAGCCGATGCTGTCGGAGTGTGAGCGGGTCATTATGTATCCTTCTTTTTTGTGGCATTATAAAACGTTTGGTGATTTTTATGATTTCGCACATTTGGCAGCTTTAAATAAAAAAGCCATAAATACAGGGTATTTCGCCCGTTCAGTCTGGGATTTGAAGTGGAAATGGGAAAAAAACCTTAACGCAACGCTCGATAGTGGTTCGCTCGGCGAGGAAAATCGTTCCCTTTTTATTTGTAGAAAAGAGGACATTGGGCGGTTCGGGGCTCTGGTAAAAAAGGGACTCATTAAGTCTTTTATCTATGAAGATTACCCGATTTTTGTGCCTATAGCTTTAGAAAAAACCATTTACTACTTGTCTCAATTGCCCGGATGTCAGCCGTTTGCGTTTGATACTGAGGGGGTGGTTGATTTCTTGAAAAGACATTCCAATCACTTGATTTTGACGGTTGCGATGGATGAAGCCTCATTCAAATTATGCAACGAAGCCAAAAATTATTTTACAAGTATGGGCTCCAAAAATATACCTCAATTGGGGCATTATGGTTCTTATTTGGGTATTTACTATAAAAATCAATTGCTTTTTGAAAAAGTGGATAACCAAGGAGCGGTGTCTCAAGCATGGAAAAAAGGGGATGTTATTAAGGGTTTTACTTTAAAGAAAGACCTCATTTTACAATCTGCAGGTGCCACTTGGGGTAGAACATCCTCTATCAAAATTGATGGAGAGCAACACAGCTTGAATAAAATAGGTTTGAACTTCGTGGCTTTGGATGATGATTTTAACATCGTGGAAAAAGTGCGTTTTAATACTTTTGATAGCTGCCTTCGCGTGAAGTAGGGCGAAATTCATTTCGCCTAAAAAACCAAACCTAAAGAGAAAAAAATACCCTAACACAGCGATATCTTTTCTCAATCCGAGCAATATTTTTTTGTGCCTATTAGATGTGATTTTTTATGCACGTTGGATGTGATTTTTATGCGGAATAAATTCCGTGCTACTATATTTAAAACATTTTTTTTCAAATTTCTGTTTTAACTTTGCCATTTGAGGGGATTCTTGTTTATAATAGAATTGCCACGCATGTGCTTTTTTTCAATTGACCATTTATCAAAGTATAAAATGTCTTCTTATCTCAACGAATTAAACGATATACAACGCGCCGCTGTGACGCATACTGAGGGGCCCGTTTTGGTAGTCGCCGGACCCGGTTCGGGCAAAACTCGAGTATTGACATATCGCATCTCGTATTTAATTGAAAAAGGAGTTGCCCCGTGGGAGATTTTAGCGTTGACTTTTACGAATAAGGCAGCACGGGAAATGAAAGACCGAATTGAAAAAGTGGTCGGTCAAAAAGCACAGCGGGTTTGGGCAGGCACTTTTCACTCTATTTTTGCGCGCCTACTACGAGGTGAAGCTGACCGCATTGGCTACACTTCCAATTTCACCATTTATGATTCGGATGATTCAAAAAGCCTTTTGAGAAACATCATCAAAGAACTCAACTTAGCGAAAGATATTTATAACGAAAATGCCATTCTGACCCGTATTTCGTCAGCTAAAGCTAATTTGATTTCACCTAAAGCGTATGAGCAAAATGTGGAATTGATGGCAGAAGACCGCGCGACAAAACGCCCTTATATTTACCGCATTTATGCCGAATATGCCACCCGATGCAAACGTGCGGGTGCGATGGATTTTGATGATTTGCTGTATCAAATGTTTGTGTTGTTGCATCAAAACCCAGATTTAGCCGATAAATATCGCCAAAGATTCAAATATGTATTGGTGGATGAGTTTCAAGACACCAATTTTCTGCAATATGCTATAGTTAAAAAATTGGTGGTTTATCCGGATAGCCAGCAAAATGTATGCGTCGTAGGAGATGATGCACAGTCAATTTATGCCTTTAGGGGTGCCACAATTGATAATATCTTGGATTTTGAAAAAGACTTCAATAATCTCAAGACGTATAAACTTGAACAAAATTACCGCTCGACGCACCATATCGTAGAAGCGGCCAATGAAGTCATTACGTACAATAAAAAACAAATTCGCAAAACCATTTGGACGAGCAAACTCGCTGAACAACGGATAAAAGTCATTAAAACGCAAAGTGACCAAGAAGAAGCCCGGCGTGTAGCTGATTTGATAAAGGAACACCAACATCGCTATCATCTTCAAAATAAAGATTTCGCAATTTTATATCGCACCAATTCGCAATCGCGGGGCTTTGAAGAGGCACTCCGTAGAGAGAGATTGCCTTATAGAGTTTATGGTGGGACGTCTTTTTACCAACGCAAAGAGGTTAAAGATGTGATTGCTTATTTGCGATTGATAGTCAATCACAATGATGATGAAGCTTTACGCCGCATCATCAATTACCCTCGTAGAGGCATTGGCGATGCCACTGTTGATAAAATTGCGCTTTTGGCATCTCAAAACGGCGTGCCGTTATGGGTTGCTTTACCACAATACGAAGGCACGGCTCGCGAAAAAAATGCCATTGGTAACTTCATTGCCTTAATAAATGCTTTTATTTCGAGAGAAAAAAAGGCAAATGCCTATGAAATAGCCAGCTACATTGCTAAACAAGCCGGTATTATGGATTTACTCCGTCAGGATAATTCGTTGGAAGGTATGGGGCGGATGGAAAATGTTACTGCTTTGTTAGATGCAATCAAAGAGTTTTCTGATAATGATGAAATCGTGGATGAAATCACCGTACCCGATAAATCACTTTCCACCTATTTGCAAAATATTGCCTTGGTAACTGACGCTGACAACAGTGACCCTCATGCTGATGTTGTCACGCTCATGTCCGTTCACTCTGCCAAAGGACTTGAATTCAAATCGGTAATAGTGAGTGGATTGGAAGAGGATTTATTCCCATCTTTTATGTCAAAGGACACACCGGAAGGCTTGGATGAAGAACGGCGATTGTTTTATGTAGCGATTACAAGGGCAGAAACATTTTTGACCCTCACCTACTCAACCAGCCGGTATCGCCATGGGCAAATGAAATACTCCGAAGCCAGCCGTTTTTTGGATGAAATAAATGTTGAGCACCTTGACGGCATGGGGTCACTCATGACTTCCAAAAGAGAAAGTACCCTTGAAAAAGCAAAAATTTCAGGCAACTTTACTCGCTCAACATTTAAAACAGCAGAACCAAAAGTTGATCCCGCATCATTTAAACCCAGTCCATCAGAGTCTATTCAAGAAGGAATGAATATTCTACATTTAAGATTCGGGGAAGGGAAAGTGGTGTCTATTGAAGGAGGAAAAGACAATCCGATTGCTGCTATTCATTTTGCAGAACTGAAAGAAACCAAAAAGATAGCGTTAAAATTCGCTAAACTACAGATATTGTCTTAATTAAAAGCGTTTGGGTTTAAGCTTTCTGCTATATATCAAAAGCCTTAAATGTTATTTTTTTTATCATTAACACTTTTTTATACTTTGTAAAATATATTTTTACTAAATTTATGCAGGAATTCATCGGAACATACATTTAAGGAAGGACAGGTATTATTTTAACCCAAATTGAGAGGGGTCTAATCAAGGTCAATAAAAAAAATATTATTGAGTCCATGAACTGTTACTCATAAGCTCTGTTTTGTGTTTAATACTCCATTTATTCTTCATCTTACAATTACTTATCTTTTTGGAATAACCCTAAATTCATTCTTGTATACTAGTATATTGTGTACTATAAATCGGTTTGAATTGACTGTAGTGTCAATATGATTGATTGCACACCCCTCTGGTTATCATTTGAAAACAACTTTAAACATAGGAATATTTAATATTGGTCATTCAATATTAGTACTTTCGTGGGTTCATATTTGGCATGGTAATTTCGTATTATATTTAACAAAATTTTATGAGACCATTTCTAAAAATAAACCTCTCAAAAGCGTTTTTTATTTGTATCTCTTTGTACAACAGTAATAAAAATTAGGACAATGATTATTTTGAAAAGATCTTTTTTCGCTTTTTGCCTTTCACTTTCTTTTCTTACTGTGAAAGCTTCTACACCGGTTGATTATGTAAATGAAGCATCTGTAATTAAAATAGATTTACCTCTTGCAGATTCATCAATCCCTCGTGTTTTTATATTGGGGCAATATGATGGGTCACCTTTTGAAAGACTTAAAGGCGATTATCAGACTTCCTTGATGACGGCATGTAAGAATGATATGGAAGCAGCTTATTACTGCTGGATGCATTTGCTAAAACACATGGAGTCACATGCGGTAGCTTCGAACTTTGATATGACCGGTATCAAATTGTGGTTATATGTTTTCTGGGAAAAAGACGGTACAATAAGCTATATCGCTTATCATCCAAAACCCAATTCAAAGAATTTTAAAGCAGAAGACATGACTGCTTTTCTGAACAGTTTTGCTTCCAGTTATATTTTCCCTTTGAAATTCGATAAGCCGTTTTCTAATTATAGTAGCGCCTCATTTCCGGTTATGGTTGAAAAACCGATTAACAACCCCGGCAATGCCACTACTAAAAGTGTAAAGAGTAATAACGGACAAAGAAAATAAATCTCTTTCATTGTATATTTTTTCAATAAAAAAAGCGGATAAATCATTGATTTTCAGTGATTTATCCGCTTTTTTTATTGAAAAAATATTAATCTTTTAATATTTCTCTCGAAATAACGAGTTTTTGAATTTCTGATGTGCCTTCGCCGATGGTACATAATTTCGAATCGCGATAGAATTTTTCTACCGGAAAATCTTTAGTATAGCCATATCCACCAAATATCTGGACAGCTTCATTACTTGCCCAAACCGCCACTTCTGAAGCGTAATATTTTGCCATAGCGGCTTCTTTAGTCATTTTTTTACCCTTGTTTTTCATGTCTGCAGCTTGTCGGGTCAATAGCTCGGCTGCTTGGATTCGGGTAGCCATGTCCGCCAATTTGAAACCGATGGCTTGAAAATTGGCGATAGGTTGTCCAAATTGATGGCGTTCTTTTGAGTATTTCACCGCAGCTTCATAAGCACCTTTTGCAATGCCCAAAGAGAGAGATGCAATGGAGATACGACCACCATCTAAAATTTTCATTGCCTGTACGAATCCTTCACCCATTTCACCCAAGATTTGACTCTTGTGTACACGACAATTATCAAAAACCATCTCTGCAGTTTCGCTCGCCCGCATGCCCAGTTTGTTCTCTTTTTTACCGGCGGTGAACCCCTCAGTACCCCGTTCTACAACAAAGGCTGTAATGCCGCGAGAGTCTAAAAGTTCGCCGGTTCTAACAAGTACAACTGCCACATCACCTGATTTGCCATGAGTTATCCAGTTTTTAGTCCCGTTAATAATCCAATAATCACCATCCTTAACTGCCGTGCATTTCATGCGCAAGGCATCTGAGCCCGTATTCGCTTCGGTCAATCCCCAAGCCCCAATCCACTGCCCACTGGCAAGTTTCGGTAACCACCGATGCCGTTGTTCTTCATTCGCAAACATGTATATATGATTGGTACACAATGAGTTATGAGCGGCAACGCTCAAACCGATAGAACCACACACCTTGGCAATTTCTTCAATAATAGTCACGTAAGCCTGATAGTCAAGCCCCGAACCACCGTATTCTTCAGGTACAAGCACGCCTAAAAATCCTTGTTCTCCTAATTTACGCATCAATTCAATAGGAAACTCTTGTACTTCGTCCCATTCCATAACATGTGGACGTATTTGGGTTTCAGCAAAATCACGCACTGATTGGCGGATAAGTTCAAGATTGTCGAGAGTAGCATCAGTAAGAGTCAAAACGTCATTCATTTTAGAGTATGAAATAAAAAGATGTATAAGCAATATCAATGTAGTGTTGAAACTACACAATTTAGAACACAAAGATATGAAATTTGTTCTTCAATATAATACCCCGTTTTTTCAACTAAAATATAATTTTTAAAATTATCAAATTTCAAACTTTTATTTTTATTTTTATCGACAATTCGGAAATTTATTTTAAAAAATATGGCATCTCGAAAAATAAAAATTATGACCGAATTAATATCCATATTTTTCTTTCCACAGCTGCCTCATTCTTTCTCGAATGGAATTTTCAGCCTGGTTGGTAGAGGGATTGAAAAAAGCGAAGCCTTCTATCTCGGATGGCAAAAACTCTTGATTCGCAAAATTATTCTCATAATCATGAGCATATTGATATCCTTTGCCATAATTGAGGTCTTTCATGAGCTTAGTTGGTGCGTTACGGATAGTTAACGGAATACTCAGATTTCCGGTCTCTTTTACTTTGGCTAATGCTTTTTCGATTGCCATATAGGCAGAATTGCTTTTAGCGGAAGTCGCCAGATAAATAGCACATTGACTCAAAATGATACGCGCTTCGGGCATGCCGACTTGATGAACAGCTTGAAAGGTCGTTGTTGCCATCAAAAGGGCATTGGGATTGGCTAAACCAATATCTTCTGAGGCTAAAATAACCATTCGTCGGGCAATAAAGAGAATATCCTCACCGCCTTCAAGCATTCGGGCAAGATAATACACGGCAGCATTTGGGTCGCTACCTCGGATAGATTTGATAAAAGCTGAAATAATATCGTAATGCTGTTCGCCGGTTTTATCGTAGCGAACAATGTTTTGCTGGACAATTTTGACAACCAAATCATTGTCAATATCCCCCCCCTCAGTATCCGAAGCAAATTCAGCGACCAATTCCAATATGTTGAGAACTTTGCGGGCATCGCCTCCGCTGAGTTGCAGCATAGCGTCAAACTCTTTGATGTTGAGGTTTTGACGTTTTAAAAATTCGTCTTTTGCCAGCGCATTTTTTATCATCAGAATCAAATCTTCCTTCTCCAATTCTTTCAAAACATAGACTTGACAGCGGGATAATAAAGCTGGAATGACTTCAAATGAGGGGTTTTCGGTCGTTGCACCGATAAGTGTCACAATACCTTTTTCGACCGCTCCCAAAAGTGAATCTTGCTGTGATTTAGAGAAACGATGAATTTCATCAATAAAAAGAACCGGATTCGGGGCATTGAAAAATTGTTGCCGCCGTGCCTCTTCTATCGTTTCTCGAATGTCTTTTACGCCACTGTTAATGGCAGACAATTGAAAAAACGGGCGTTTGAGTTGATTCGCGATGATGTTTGCCAAGGTCGTTTTCCCCACGCCGGGCGGTCCCCATAATATCATGGAAGGAATACGCCCTGTTTCAACAGTCCGGCGCAAAACGGCATTTTCGCCAACCAAATGCTTTTGCCCGATATAATCATCGAGCGTAGTAGGGCGCATGCGTTCGGCGAGTGGTGGCATATTTTTAGTGAAAAGTGAAAAGTGAAAAACGTTTTTGCAAATATAACGAAAATTTTAAGGTGGTATTACTAAACAGCCTTACGAGTGGTTAGGAAGTTTCTTATAAAGCTCATTACACAAACCTTAAACTTTTAGAAATATGCCTTTTCGATAAAATAACCACGTTATTCCCCAACAAACCAGCATAAAACTTACAGCGAAAAGAAAAGAAGCAAACTCGTTGGCTCCTGCCCACGAAGCGAAAAGGAATTGGTATGCAGCGTCGTGTCCATCTAAAACCTTTCCGGAAGCATTTGTTACGTGAATAAAACCGGAAATAATGATAACCAATAGCTCTGAAATCATGTAAGCGAGAATAGCATTTGTACCAAAAACAATGAAAAACTTGCCCCACTTTTGATAACCTTTTACATCAACGATATAATAGCACAAGTCGAAAATCAACATTGATAAACCGCCGACAAATAAAACATAAGAACTTGTCCATAATTTTTTATTAATCGGGAAAGCAAAATTCCATAGCAATCCAGCCACAACTAAAATGACACCCCAAATCGCTAATTGCTTAACAATCAAAGTTTTATCTGTTGATGTCCCAATAAACTGTCCCGTCAGATAGCCAATCAGAAACGTGACCAAAGCCGGTAGAGTGCTCAACAAACCTTCGGGGTCAAAGGCAACACCTTCGCCATGATATAAATGTCCTTCACCGAAAAGCCATAAATCGAGTTTCAAACCCGCGTTTCCAGCCATTGTCAAATCTCCGAACGCCAACATGATTGCCCAATAAGCTAATAGTAGCCCCGCGCCCAAAGCGATGATTTGCTTTTTATTAAGCAATAAACACAAGGTACTACCGATGCCGTAACACAAAGCGATGCGCTGTAAAACGCCTAAGATGCGCCAAGTACCAATGGGGCGATTATAAAACGGAAAAGCGTACAAACCGACACCCAATAAAAAGATGATGAGCGTGCGTTTCCAAATTTTTATCATTAAATCCGAGGAAAGGGTATGGTTGTATTTTTTATATGAAAACCATGAAGAGACGCCCGTGATGAAGACAAAAGATGGGAAAACCAAATCTGTAGGTGTAAATCCATGCCAAGCGGCGTGTTCGAGCATGTTATAGGCTATTGACCAATCTCCGGGCGTATTAACAATTATCATAAACGCAATGGTAATGCCCCGAAAAATATCGAGCGATTGTAGGCGGTTTTTCATTTTGAAATGCGGTATTGGTTATAAAATATCTGTTTTTATACGAATGCTTCTAAATTTTCAATGTATTTGTACGCTGAACCCGTATTGAGCAAAACGACCGATTGGTGCGGTAGAATCCAACCGTCAGCCAAAAGTTTTTTTAAAGCTATCCAAGTGGCAGCCCCTTCGGGCGCAACAAACACCCCCTCAGTATGCGCCATTTCGTGAATACCTTCGAGCATTTCTTTATCGCTGATTCGAATAACTGTGCCACGGCTGTCTTTCAATACTTTGAGCATCCATTTATCACCAAAAGGAGAGGGGACGCGCAAGCCGTTAGCAATCGTTTCGTCAGGGTTTTCAACTGGTAAAGCGTCTTCAAAACCCCTCTCGAAAGCATCAACAATGGGCGAACAACCTTCTGCCTGTACACACACCATACGGGTGGGAATGTGGGTAATCCAACCCAATTGCATCATTTCTTGAAAGGCTTTCCAAATACCAATCAAACCGGTGCCACCGCCTGCGGGGTAAATGACGACATCGGGCAATCGCCAATCGAGTTGTTCAGCGATTTCGTAACCCATCGTCTTTTTCCCTTCCAAACGATAGGGTTCTTTAAGCGTCGAGACATCAAACCAAGGGCAAAAAGCTTGTCCATTTGCCGTTTTTTCCATATTTTGAGCCGCTAATGCCTTGGCACAATCCCTTATCGAACCTTCTATTATCCTCACTTTTGCCCCAAAATAGGTGCAATCCATCTTGAATACTGAGGGGGTCGCTTTGGGCATAAAAACATGCGCCTCCATATTAGCTTTGGCAGCATAAGCACTCATCGCACTGCCAGCATTACCTGCCGTGGGTATAGCCACCGCTGAAATCCCAAATTCTTTTGCTTTAGAAACGGCCATACTCAACCCTCGGGCTTTGAATGATGAAGTGGGATTACTGGATTCGTCTTTGAGAAATAAATTTACCAATCCAATTTTTAGACCCAAATGCTCCATTTTGAGTAGCGGTGTAAAGCCTTCTCCGAGTGTTATAATATTGTCGTCATTTTCGACAGGCAACATTTCGCGATAGCGCCACATTGTTTTGGGACGATCTAGCAAAATAGATTTGTCGATTCCTCCAGAAGGAATGGCATAAATAGCTGATAAAGGCTTTTTGCAATCCGGACAAAAAGTTTGAATCGTCTTTTTATCGAACATCCGACCACATTCAGAACATGCCAAATGGGTAAAAAAACTGTTGGTATTCATTTGGTTGTGCAGTTTAACTTTTTCATACTTTCTGTTGTTCGATTGCCTTCTGTCCCATTTTAGACAATTCATAAACGCCGGCGATTAAACCGGCAAAACGCGTATCTTGCGTTAAGCCTTTTTTCCATCGGGCATAAATTTGTTGAATAATAACCGCATTTTTATAGAGACCAAAAACATAATAAAATAGAATATCAGAGACATCACGACCTGTTTTGGCGGCATATCTCTCAACGACTTCTGAACGGGTCAAACAGCCTTTTATCCAAGTAAGGTTAAACATTTTAGTAAAATCACTATCCGTTGCTTCGCACCAATATGCCAAAAAACTGCCAAAATCCATCAAAGGATCGCCCACCGTTGCCATTTCCCAATCCAAAACACCTATTATACTGGTCAATTCAGAATTCCAAACCACATTGTCGAATTTATAATCGTTGTGTATAAAAGCCGGTTTTTGTTCTTCGGGCAGGTGGTTCAGCATCCAATCTGCCAGTGAGTCCATATTTTTCACTTCGTCAGTTTGGGCATTTTTGTATCGGCTAATCCAGCCTTCAACTTGTCTTTTTACGTAGCCTTCAGGTTTTCCGAGTTGGTAAAGGCCCGTTTTTTCGATATCCAGATTGTGCAATTCTGCCAAATTGTCAATCAATTTTTCGGATAATTGTCTCATTACCTCAGGCGTCAAATCCGGATTGGTGGCATCTTTTGCTCTTAAAATCACCCCTTGCAACCGCTCCATGATATAGAATGGTACACTCAAAATCTCTCCCGTTGCTTCCATACTGAGGGGGGTAGGGATGGTTGTATAACCGGCATTTTTGAGCGTCGTCAAAACCCGAAATTCGCGTCCCATATCGTGCCCCCCTTTTGCACTCGCCCCAAAAGGGGGACGGCGCAAGACGAACTCTTGGGTCTCTGTTTTTATCAAATAAGTCAAATTAGAAAACCCGCCCGGGAATTGGGCGATTTCAACAATATCTCCAACATTAGGAATATTGTCTTTCAGAAACTGATTAAGTTTTTCAATATCTAATTCTTCGCCTTGCCGGATTTTTGCTGCCTTGTCAATATTCATCTTTTATTTATTTCATAATCGTTATATCTCCGCTTTCCACCACTTTTTTGTACGGAATACCATCTTCAATTACCGTATTATATTCCACTACCCAAGCGTAAACATCTTCACCACATCGGACATTTTTGTAAGTACCATCCCATTCGTCATTGATATTGGTTGTCGTAAACATCAGATTGCCCAATCGGTTAAAAATAGACAATTTATAGTTTTTTATATAAACTACTTTACAATTAATGAACGGCTTAAAAGTATCATTTATGCCATCATCGTTGGGTGAAAAAGCCGTTGGTGCATAAAAATCGCAATAACACTCCCGAGCCGTGACGTTTGTGGCAAATTTCAAAACACACTGAGGGGTCGTCACCGTGACGCTATAAATGCCTTTCGTATTAACGCCAATTGATTTTGTGGTTTGCCCCGTTGACCATTGGTACTTTGCTTGAACATTGATGGTCAAATTAACCTGTGGTCCTCGGTTGCAGACTACTGTATCGGTCGGCAATCCTTTGTATTCTTTTTCGGGTATAAGAAGAATGGTGTCCGCAAACACTAAACCGTCAATATGTGCTTCTACCCAATAGCGTCCGGGTTGCGTTACTGCCAAGGTGCTTTTTTTAGACCCATCGCTCCAAACGTATTCGGCGTCATAGAATGTCGCATCGAGTACTTTCGTAGAATTGGCGCATAAAATCGCAGAATCGGGCAATGGGTTAAATTCGGAAACAACGACGTCATCCACATAAAATATATTAGACACTCCTGCCCACGGAATAAAACCATTTAAATCAACTTTAGACCCTTTATTGCTTCTAAAATTACCGATAACAATGTAACTTTCGTCGCCGCTGGCATAAAATTTACCACTCACTCTTTTCCAATTCATCGTGTCTTTCAACAAAACGCCTCTCGTTTCTGCAATGGGTTCCTCAAAAAAATAAGCGTCTGCATTTTGGAAATAATTTTTCCGTAACAACATAGCCATACCTATCGCATCGGTATAGACCCATTTGTTTGGCCCATAATACGGATAATGCGGTACAGTATGAAATCGCGCATAATAAGCCTTATATTTTTCTAAAGGCGTTTTGAGTTCAACCGTTGCATACCCTCTTCCTCCATACACTTCCAAACCTATATAGCCACCTTTTGAAAGTGGTTGCTGATAGGTATCGGAATAGCTCCATGGATTAGGATTGATGTATGGGACTTTCAGATTAGGGCCGGGCGAAAATCCCTGTTTATAGCATTCATGAGCCGACACTCCGAAACCCTGTAATTCCCAATTATATACCCTTCCTGCGATACAATCTACTGAATCAAACCCTCCATTGGGCACAAGATTGATTTGGGCATGAATATTATTATGGCAAATAAAAATAAAAAAAAAGACATAAGCAAAAAGTATTTTCATGGTAAAAGACATTAAAAAAAAATCATTCAGAGTGAGATACAAAAATTGACAAATATCGGTGTTTTTATTGACAAATCAATTCATTACTACTGCTGAGTCTCTACAATTCGATGTCAACTTTCTTTCACCCAATAAAGCAACGATAAATCATATCTTTTTTTTCATATCACCTATTTTTAATTGAACCAATAAATTTTTTTAAATCCTTTTTAAATCTTCTTTAAAATTACTGAGGGGTATCCGGTTAGCCGAATACCCCTCAGTAATTCTTAAAAATTTTAGGCAAAAACTGTTTTCAAACAATGAATAGATACTTTTGATGTATGTAATAGGTTGAAACACCTAAATTAAAACATCAACCGGTTGAGGTACTAATTCAAGGTTCATCTGCGGAATGGTAAAATAGAAAGTCGTTCCCCCCTCAGTATTCTCTTTGTACCAAATATCCCCTCCGTGCAATTTGATGATTTTCCAACAAATGGCTAAACCCATACCTTCGCCCGGAAGATTGCGGGAGTCTATGCGCTGAAAAGGGTGAAAAGCTTTATCCTGATATTTTTCATTAAGTCCCAAGCCATTATCTTGAATAGAAAACTGCCACAATTTATCTTTTTCACGTTCTTTGACCTCTATTCGAACCAGTGGTAATTTGGTAGAACGAAATTTGATAGCATTTTCGATTAGGTGTTGGATGACTTGAGTGATGCCACTTTTTTGAATCCATAATTGCGGTAATTGATTAAACTCGATAGTGACATTGTTCTTTTCTATGATTTCGCGCAGGTTGAATCTGATGAGTTCCATAAGCCTATTAAGGTCAACCAGCGAGAGTTCCCGCTTGCGGTCTATAGTGCTATATTCGAGCAGATGCGTGATAATGCTATTCATCATCTGGGTATTTTTCACTATGAAATCCAGAAAAGTATCGGCATCCTCACTCAACTTATTAGCATACCTTTTTTTTAATAATTGAGCGTAGCTACCAATATTGCGCAAGGGACTTTTAAGGTCATGAGAAGCGATAAAAGCAAATTGTTCAAGCTCGTGATAAGACATTTGTAATGCTTGAAGACTTTGAGCTAATTTTTCAGATTGTTCTTCAAGTTGTTTTTTTTGTAGGGTTAATTGTACATTGGTTTGAGCGATATATTCTTTTTGGGCTTGTAGTTCGTTAACTGTATTTTGAAGCAAATTGATAGTAATAGCCTTATCTTTTACATTCTGTTTGTGCAAAAAATTCATTCTCACATAATCCTTATTCAAAGACTCAATAGACTCAAGCAATTCTGCTTTTTCTTCCTCTGAAATGGATAAAGATTCCAATTTTTCTTTAAAGGAGAGTAAATTCTCTTTCATTCCTACACTATCAATTGTTTATTTTACCGTTCTTTTATGACAACCAAACTACATGTCTCATTATGGAACTCACAAATACCATTCCGCAAGTTACCTATTTCACCATAAGTTAAAAATCCTACCATGGGTTTTTTCCAATGGTCATATATACCTTTCACTTCATCTTCCAAAAAAGGTCCAAATGCGGAATAACGACCTATGCACGAAAATAATAAGAGAGCATCTGCTTCGGGATTTAGATTTTTTAAAACTTCAAATTCTTTAATGGTTTTATTGATGACATTTACACTGGGAGAAATAGAAAATCTGAATTTATCACCTTCTTTGATACTTCCTACCAACCTCAAACTTTTATCCGTCAAATCTCCTTTTATCGGCATCCGTAATACTTCGTTTTGATTATCTTTAACGACTTGAAAAGGATACTGAGCCGAAATTAAAGATGGGTTATCCGCCCCTTCCTGTTCTCCATCCCCAAAAAAGCGATTGAAAAAGTCTAAAGCGGGCTCATCATTAATGGAATAAATAACATTGTCTTTGGCTTTTGTAACCGTATTAAATCCTCCCAGAGGCTCCCAGCCACTGGTTGCCAAACCCTTAAGCTCTATTTTATCATTGTCGAAAACAATGGTGGCAATACCATCGTTTGAGATGTCTTTTCTTGAAAAAATATAGGTATTCAGTATCATAGAATCATCACCCGCCAATCCGCCAAAAATAGGAATTTCTTTTTCAGTACCATATTTTAAGCCGGCAACAATTTGTTCGCCATCGTTCAACACTCCTGCTGAGCAAACAATCATGGCAGGGTTATCAAAAGTACTATCGGCTAAAAGGCGTAATTTTTTTGCCCCCAGAAACACCCCCTCAGTATTGCGCTCAAAATAAATTTTATATAAATCTTTCGATATATCCATTAGCAAACAAGAAATTCCCCCTTCTGCTAAGATTTCATCTGCGATTTCACCTGCAGTTGTACACCCCAATAAATCAATAGAGTAGCTATCAAAAAGATGAGTAATTTCTTTGAAATTCTGCTTTGGTGAACAAAATACAATCCCCAACGTGGGTTTAAATCCATTCTTTAAAAAGTCCAACAAATGGTTTTCTAAGGAAGAAATCTGCTTAACAAATAAACTTTGTGCTTTCATATTTTTTATAGTTTTTTAAGATTGTGCAAGACAAATGCCGAACGGTGCACAGAAAAATGGAAATTCATCGGATTTGTGACTACCTTATTGATCTATAATTATATTTATATTGTATTTTTATATATCTATGTGAAAATGCCAACCGAATTTTTTATACAAAATTTAGATAAAAAAAACCTCTGGCTTAATCATTTATTCAAAAAAAGTAAAATAAGTGTCAATAACACACGAAATCAAAAAATAAAAAAAAACCGAAACTATGTGACGCGGGATACGAGCAAACTATTCCCTCTTTTGAAAAACTATTACGCCATGATAGTCTATAAATTTAGATATAGACTCAAAACCAAAATATAAAGGTAAATGAAAAGTATGTAAAATATTATAAAAGCCATTAAATAAAATTAGATTAATCGTCTATTTGTATGAGTTTCACTAATTTCGCGGCATAATTAAAATTCACACATTTCACAAACAAACAAACAAACTCATATCGTTGTTATTAATCGCATTCACTGTAAAATAGAAACTCATTTATGAAAGTAGTAGATTATTTTAATACCGCAAAAGACAATACTTTAATTTCATTCGAGGTATTACCTCCACTCAAAGGTGGCTCGATGCAGGCAATTTTTAATACCCTTGATCCCTTAATGGAATTTAAACCTCCTTTTATTGATGTTACATACCACCGCGAAGAATTTATTTACAGAAAAAGACCGAGCGGCTACTACGAAAAAACGGCAATTCGCAAACGCCCGGGGACGGTAGGTATTTGCGCTGCGATCATGCACCGCTACGGCGTAGATGCCGTGCCGCATCTGATTTGTGGCGGCTTCTCGAAAGAGGAAACCGAAAACGCTTTAATAGATTTGAGCTTTCTGAATGTGAATAATGTACTCGCTTTAAGAGGAGATGCGGCAAAATTTGAAGACAAGTTCAATCCACATCCGGAAGGTCATGCTTATGCCCTTGACCTTGTGAAACAGCTGAATGATATGAATCATGGTAAATATCTTGACCCTAATATTGTGAATGGTTTAAAAACGGATTTTTGTATAGGTGTGGCAGGTTATCCGGAAAAACATTTTGAATCGCCCAGTTTAGGTACTGATTTGAATTTTACAAAACAAAAAATTGATGCCGGTGCGGATTATATCGTAACACAAATGTTTTTTGATAATAAACACTATTTCAACTATGTGGAGGAATGTCGGAAAATTGGGATTAACGTGCCCATTGTACCCGGTTTGAAACCTATAACGAAAAAAGCTCAACTAACAGCTATCCCACGCGTGTTTTTTATCAATATTCCGGATGATTTGCTCAAGGAAATTTATAAAGCCGAAAATGATGAAGCTGTGAAAGAAATTGGCATTGAATGGTGCATTGCTCAATCGAAAGAGTTGAAAGCGGCTGGAGTACCTTGCCTTCATTATTACACCATGGGTGATTCTACGACCATTAAACGCATCATAGAAGCGGTGTATTGACCCTTTTTTGAACCATAAAGGTCACATAGAAGCACATTGATTTCTCTTTGCGTGTCTATGTGACCTCGGTGGTTCAACATAAAATCGGAAGGTATACCCAACAAGTATAATCCCTCCTTTTCAAGGGTTCGTTAAGCCGGCTTACCTTTAAATTTCATAAATTCGGATGCCATATAACGCAACATATCTTCCATGGTATCAAATCTGTTAAAAAGCTCTTCAAGTGGGTGTCTGCCCCGACGAGCTGTTACATGTTCTAATATATCAGAGTCCGTAATTTCATGTTTATCGCGGCAGAAAATGATGAGCCGTTCAACCACATTGCGCAACTGACGAATGTTGCCTGTCCAATCAATGGCTTGTAAGGCAACGATGGCATCAATAGTGAAAGCTTTATTCGCAATACCATATTCTTCACAAATGGATTTTGAAAACTGCTCGACTAACAAAGGAATATCTTCCTTGCGTTCATTCAAAGACGGTACGTATATGTCAATGACTTCGAGCCGGTTGTACAAATCCTCACGGAATCTGCCTTTCGATATTTCTACTCTCAAATCTTTATTAGTGGCGGCAATAACGCGCACGTCCACCGGAATATCCTTTTCTCCTCCGACCCTCGAAACTTTGCGCTCTTGCAAGGCTCTCAATATTTTCGCCTGCGCTTCAAGACTCATATCTCCTATTTCATCAAGAAAGAGAGTACCGCCGTTCGCCTGCTCAAATTTACCAATTTGGTCTTTGATAGCTCCCGTAAAAGAACCTTTTATATGCCCGAACATGATGCTCTCAATCAGTTCGGAAGGTATAGCAGCACAGTTAACTTCCACAAATTGACCATCGCGACGGGGGCTTTTCTCGTGAATCCAACGGGCGACCAGCTCTTTGCCTGTTCCGTTAGGTCCCATAATCAATACGCGTGCACCATCAATAGGAGCGGCTTTTTCGATTTTTTCTTTAACCACTTTAATAGCATTCGACTCACCAATAATTTCCTGCACTTTCGTTTGGCTCACTCTACGACGCAAAACTTTGGTTTCGCTCACAAGGTTGGAGCGGTCGAGGGCATTGCGAATAGTGATGTGGATACGATTGAGGTCAAGCGGTTTGGCGATAAAATCAAATGCTCCTTTTTTCACAGATTCGACTGCCGTTTCGATATTACCATGTCCGGAAATCATAACAACCGATGAATCAGGGCTGAGCGTCTGAAGTTGATCTAAAACCTCTAAACCATCAATGCGAGGCATTTTGATGTCCATAAAAATGACATCATATTTTTTTTGTTTAACTTTTACAAGACAGTCGTAGCCATCAACGGCTTCGTCCACCTCGTAAGGTTCCATTTCCAGAACCGATTTGAATGTTCTGCGAATAACGGCTTCGTCATCAACAATTAAAATACGTGCTGCGATACTTTGTTTCATTTAAAAAGAGTTTGAGAGCGGGTTATATTGCGAATTCGAACCACGTGTAGCAATAGTTCGAAACACTGTGTCTAATAACGAGTTATTTTTTCAACTTGTTGCATAGAGAATACTATAAATACATTCAAGCAAAAATCATGCAACTAAATGATAACGAACTACAAAAATATTATTTTTTTTATCAAATGATAAATTTATTGGATGCTAAAATTCTCAGATGTGTCAAACAATTTAGAATGCGGTATTGATTGTGCTGAGATTTGCGGTTTTGATTCAATCCGTCGAGTCATTCCTATTTCACGTCGAAGTTTTTTAAGACTTACCTATACATTTTGGACTTTTGATTTCAGTCCATCTATTAAAGTGTTAAAAAAGAATAAATTGATTTATATTTGCGCGCATTTTACGAGATTTTCTATAAAGTTAAATAATAATATTCAAAATTAAAATCCTATAAAAGTGATTATTTTACTTATTTTATTGATTATTTATATCCTGATGAGCATCACGCTCATGAAAGTTTTTCAAAAAGCCGGAGTGGAAAGCTGGAAAGCCCTTGTGCCGGGTTTGAACTTTGTTGAAATATGCAAATTAATTGGTCAACCGACGTGGCATGCCGCGTTGATGTTGATTCCAATTGTTAATATTTTCATTTATGCTGGTATGAAGGTGGACTTAGTTCGGTCGTTCGGTAAATTCAATTTCATGGATAGTTTTTGGGCGGTCGTTTTTTCACCTTTTATTCTGTATAAAATTGGTAGCGACGATTCAAAATACGAAGGAGAAATCGTTCCCAAAGAAAAAGCTTATCACCACCAACTCCATGAAGCCCATAACAAGAAAGACCAACTTGCCCTCAAACGCCTTGCTAATAGTCCTTACAAAAAAGGGACTGTTCGGGAATGGACGGAAGCCATCGTTTTTGCGGTTTTTGCGGCAGCTTTTATTCGTATGTTTCTGATAGAAGCGTATGTGATTCCAACTTCTTCGATGGAAGGTTCGCTACTTGTTGGCGATTATCTCTTTGTGAGTAAAGCACATTATGGCATTCGTACGCCGATGACCGTGCTTCAAATACCCCTTTTGCACAATCAAATACCTGTGATTGGTTCTGAATCTTACCTCAACAAGCCCAATTTAGATTATTATCGCTTACCCGCTTTAGAAAATATCAAGCGCAACGAACCCTTTGTGTTCAATTGGCCCATTGGCGATAGTGTTGTTATCAGGGGAGAAAGACCTTACAGTGTTGGACAATTGAACGAAATGGGTGCCGCAACTCAGATTGGTTATTTCGGTAAAGTTTATACACCTGATGAAGTAATTGTCAGACCTGTTGATAAAAAAGACCATTATATCAAAAGATGTGTGGCTCTTGCCGGTGATAAATTTGAGGTGCGCGACCGTCAGATTTACATCAATGATCAAGCTGAAGCCAAACCGGAAAAAATGCAATTTAATTATGTTATCAATGGTTCAGTGAATGTGGATAAGTTGGTAGAGTTTGGGGTCAATGTTAATGAAGCCAAAAAAGGAAGAAATGGTATTCTGGCAGCTTTAACCGCCGAGCAAATTGAAAAACTCAAAGCGCTTAATATCACGGTTCAATTATTACCTAACAACGATTTACGACCCGATATTTTCCCTCAAGATACAGCTCATTTTAAATGGACAGTGGATAATTTTGGTCCGTTACTCATACCGGCTAAAGGGGCAACCGTGCAAATTTCAATGGATAATATCGCATTGTATCGCCGAATTATTTCCGTTTATGAAAACAATAAATTGGAATACAAAAACGACGGTATTTACATCAACGATGCAAAAGCAACGAGTTATACCTTTAAACAAAACTACTATTGGGCAATGGGGGATAACCGCCACAATTCAGAGGACTCTCGCTTCTGGGGATTTGTACCGGAAGACCACATTGTCGGTAAACCTTTGTTTATTTGGTTCTCCAAAGGAGACAATGGCATTCGCTGGAATCGTATTTTCTCTTCCGCAGTGAAGCATTAATAGTTTGTTAGTTTCTCCATTACACAAAAGCGAGGTGTTTCAATAAGAGACACCTCGCTTTTGTGTAATACAACTAACCAAGCTATTTGATTAGTCTAATTTGATAAATTGCTGAACACCATATATTTTATCAGAACTGATTTTTACAAAATAAAATCCTTTGGGCAAATCGGATACTGAAAAAGTCTTTTCGTTTATACCTTCGAAGAAAGATTCGTTTGTAGATATTGATTTGAACATAACACCTTGATAATCAAATATTTGTATATTCACATCTTCCTTTTTCTCCAATGAAAAACGCAACGTTAAACTGCCAGCTGTAGGATTAGGAAAGCAAGTTAATGGTGTTATACTGAGGGGGGTGTCAAAAACGCCCGTTGTAGTGGCTTCTTCTAAATCTATGTTTTCATCACCCGCTCTATATGACAAATAAGAAAAATAAATGAGCATCATTTCGTCTGTTGTGCTTTCTCCAAGGCTCACATCTTTGGGCGGGTCACTCGGTTGATGTTCATTTGCAGCCGTATTGTCGTAAACGGTTTCACTTTTCAAAAAAGAGCCCCTTGGCAACTTCATGGCTTTTTTGAACAAATAAGAACCCTGCCAATGAAAATCCCAATCGTCAATTTTTATCAATTTAATCGTATCATTGGTCGGCGTGACCGCAAATGATTTCATGCTTTTGGCTATCAAATGTATGTGCGGGGCAATGCTGATAATGGTCACATCGCCGGGCATGACAAATTGTGCATTGAAAGTTTTGACCGTATTAGCAGGAATAAAAAGTGGGCCATTGGTGAGTGAAAAAACGTGGTTGAGAATGGGCGCGATGCTTACTTCCCGCAAAGTACCTTCCGTAAATTTGAGCCGCAAGTGCGTCGAATCTGATTGTCCAGCCGAGCCGGGTGCGTAATGTACCTGCAAGACAATATTGGCATTGGCTTTTAATTTTATCCCCATGCCTTTGGGTAAAACATAGGGCTGCGAACCAGGTACCCAAGCACCTATTAACTGTGCCGAAGGGCTACCAATTCCCCCAAAACTTGTGTAACCCGGAGCAATATCTTTAGCATCAAGGTCAAAACAAGTATTGGCTTGATCCTGAAAAATGAGAATATGGTGCACAATAGCATTATTACCGGGGATAACCTCCATGGAGGTTATAAATTTATCCACTGTTAAACCGCTTTTTATCGGAAAGCAGCGGTAATCATCTCTATTACTTGTGACTTCGTATAAAGGTATACGAACCAAAAGATGAGGATTTGATAGGAATGCTGCCCCTGAATAAGTGGGTGGTACAGGAGCGTTGGCCGGATTGCCCTGCTCTGAATTGCCTATCGCCCAATCCAAAATTGCTTTTTTGTCGGCTTCGTTCAAGGCTCGAGGGCGGGCTAATTGACTGTATTGAAGGTCAGGGGGCCAGGGTGGCATGTGTCCTTTTTCAACGGCATGGTGCATAGCTAATTTCATATTTTTAGCTTCCTGATAAGTCATCAAGGAGAAAGGCGCCACGCCTCCGGAATGGTGACAATTGGTACAATTTTTATACAAAATAGGCGCAACAGTCTCTGCCCAAGTAGGCGATTGAGCTGATATTGAAGATAAAGATATGGAGAAAGACAGTATTAGGGCAATCTTAACCGCCAAGCCATTTTTAGAATTTACTTTTTTTTTCATGATTTTGTTGAAAACATTGTATAACATCAATTATTGTAATAAAAAATCTGTCAAATATACAATATGCTAAAATAAAATATCAAAGTATTGTTAATATTTATTGTGTAAAAAAAAGATCTAAAAAAAATCTATACTACCTATCAGTCAACAGCATTCCTTGATTGGGACTATTTGCAAAGACGTGAATGATTTTTTTTGATTATCAAAAAAAAGCCATAGATTTGCACAAAATTTTTAAAAACTAAAAAAACGAGGGAGCAATGACTTTAACATCGCCCATTATAAGCCGTATTATTTTTGACCGATT
>JANPGW010000466.1:0-6075 GCA_031424115.1 Saprospiraceae bacterium
CCGGCTGCCCAACCTCGGTACAGTAGCCGAAGCCTCCGAGCAGTCGGTAATATCGAACTGGGCCCCGTAGCCAACGTGGATAACCGCGGCAAAAGAACCTAATTGTCTGACAGTCTAAATGTGCAAAATATGAACAATCAATTTCAATATAAGCCCCTCACACCGGAAGCGGCAGCCGCAGAGATAGAGGTTAACGTTGAGACCTACATGCGCAAGCTCAGAGACAAAACCGGCAAAGGAATCAAAGATTTGGCGGATGGTTGCTTGAGCCTTGAGCAATATGCGGTTATGGTGAATCACTTTTCTACCAATTATCCTAAAGCTGCTATGATAGCTCATAACATGGACGCTCTCCCAAACAGACGGACGGACGAGATTTCGGACGCCCTAGAAACGGACGCTCACAAAACGGACGATACCCAAAACGGACGCTCCCTAAAACGGACGGACGATAAAACGGACGCGGCTAAAAACGGACGGACGCAAAACACCGCTATTTTATCGGAACTATATCTTAAGATTGAATCGCTTGAAAAAGAACTGCTTCATAAGGATTTGGAGCGAGAAAAGGCACTTTTGGCGCAAAAAATCACTTTAGAGCGTGATTTGTCGTCCGTTTTTGCGCAGCGTTTAGCGTCCGAAAAAACGGACGCTCAGGCGTCTATCAACACGATAACGGACGGTTTGCGGACGGAAATCGGACGCTTGAAGCAACTTGTAGCGGACGAGCGGACGGCAAAACGGACGGCACTCGAAAAACAAGCGTCCGATTTTGAAAGCAGTTACGATAAAAATCTGACTGTACTGTCCGAAAACGTCCGATTGAAAGTAGAAGCCGAAACCCGCAAAACGGTTACGGCGACCATCCGGAAGGAAGTGGCTCACGAGTACCAAAGCAAATTTGAGAAGCTGCAAAATGAGCATTATGCCACTGTCAAGACCCTCCATGACGAGCTGCAAGCGGGTAGGGGAGACATACAGCGATTGACCGCCGATGTTCAGCTCTTTAACCAAAAATGGGAATTCAAAATCAAAAAAATATGGGATTCTGAACTATCCGTCATCAATGTGGTATCGAACGCCCTGGCTTTGGTGGGCTTGACTTTAGTTTTTGGTTATATTGGCGCATTGGCAGCCGTGTTGATGATCTTTTTTTTCAAAAATGTGATGAAAAACGTCAAGATAGCCAAACGCGAAGAGTCTGCCCGATTTGGGATGTGGATAGCCTACGGCATCGAAGCCGTGTATGGTTTTTTTCATTACACCACCTTTTTCAACCTATTGAAAAGTCAATCGGATTCTTTATTGATACGAGACCCGGAGTGGGTCGCCATGGGCATGACCGTCATTATTTCGGGGCTTTCTATCTCCGCTTTAATCCAGAGCCGCAAACAGGCGAAAGATGATATCGCATAGTTTTTAGAAAACCCACCCCTCGGTGGAACGAAGGGCAGGTCTCTAAAAAATCTAATAACGGTGTTTGAACCGTTGTTAGGCTTTTTGCAAAAACAATTCCTATTTTTTTTATTCACCACTTAAATCTAATAAATTATGTTTGAACTATTCAAATTGCTTGAAGCGTGTGCGCATATTGCACACCCGGTTGTTATCAAAGATTCACTTTTATTCGTCTATTTGGGCGAAAAAGTTGAAATAAAGGAATCTTTAGTCAAGGATATTTATGATGTCTATGAAAATGATCAATACATCGAAACAATGACAAAAAAAGAAATTTTAGAGAAATATAAAATTGTAGAAAATGAAAATAACAATCAATAGTACCACAAAAATCGTTAATTTAAACGGTGTACCTGCCCGCATATGGGAGGGGACAACTGATAGCGGCATTAAACTGCATTGTTTCATCACCAGAATCGCCATTGATAAAGATGAGTCGCGGGTGGAGGAGTTTGAGCAGGAATTGCAAAAAGTTGAGGTGCCATCTGTCGAAGTGGAAGAAACCTATTCGCTTAGGCTTATTTTATAAAAAAAATATCAATTTAGCCACGTGTTGAACGTTACACTTCCCGAATGTGCGACGCTTAGGAAGCATTTTCGGGAAGTGATTGTTCTCGGTCTATTTTTAATTTATTCAGTTCAGTCACAAGTTTATGAACTTTTGTACATGGGTTGTGGTTTGCAAATTCGTAATCCTCGTAATTGCCTCCTAATTGTTCCGCCCATAAAATAGCCTGCTCCTCATTGCCGAACTCATGCAATATACTATACATATCGGGCCTGTTCTTAGCATATTTGAAAGGCTTGCCGGATTTTTGAGTCAACCAACTTTCAATTCTCGGCTTGTAATCTTCTCTACTCATAGGAGCATTTACATATTCAAGGTGTAACAAATACCAAAGTTCAAATGCTTCATTAGACCATGCACAATTTACTTTATTTTTTAGTCCTTCACCTTTATTAATAGCATTATTAAAATTTTGATCAGGGAAACTATCTCTATCAAATACTGCCCATGTTTGATCATAATATTTCCCGTTCAAACTATTTTGCTTTTCTCTAATTTTTACTGCTTCCTCAATAAGAGTAAGAGTGTTTTTGCCTTCTCCCTGAATATCAATAAACTGCATGACCCCACGCGGAAGGGTATCTCTAATTGCTTTAAAGTAGTTCGGCTCTGTTTTTTCACCTTCACAGACAATTAAGAAGTATTTTCTAATTGCAAGCCCTCCAACCTGACGTTTTTGTTCCTCTCGTGCAAATCTTTTTAGCACGGAATTATCAATTTTTATTTTCCGTGCCATTTTTCTAAAAGAGTATTAAAGTTACCAAAATACGGAATTGCCCCATATCGTCCATTTATATAGTCTTTTTCAAATGAACGATCTTTTCTAATTTTGCCTTCTTTATTATATTCAACAAGGGAATATAATTCAGAAGCACCAAACTTGTCTTTTTCAACAAAATAAATTTGGTCACGCCTCAAATTACAGATACTGAGTATATTAGTATCATGTGTTGCAAAAATCAACTGAGCACCTTCCTTATTGATATCTTGATTTTGAAAAAGTCTTACAATTGAAAGCGTTAGAAGAGGATGTAATTTAGCATCGAGTTCATCAATAACTAAAATACCGCCATCATTTAGGGTGTCAAATATTGGCCCAGATAAGTCAATTATTTTATTGGTTCCTGAGCTTTCTTGGCGACGAGTGTCAAATTCAACTTCTTTTACATAAACTTGGTTTTTATCAAAAACTTTGTGAACTGTACGAAGGTTAATTATCGTTTTTCCTTCTAAATCTGTAATCAGTTGCTTGAACATTTCTTCGGGTAAATCCGCAGGTAACTCTTCTGGATTAAATTCTTTTTTTTCTATTTTTATTTTATCAAAGCCTAAATCAATCTGGGAAAAGTAATCTGTTAATATATCATTTAATTTAGGGCTATCGAGCATGGAAAAAGTGACAGTTCGATAATTGTCATGTGTCAACCCTGAAATTATATTAAAATTTTTGAACCATTTCATTATGGTAGATGCTATTTTTCCATTAAACTGGTCAACTACATTCAGGAATAATGCATTGTCTCTTGTCTTTTCTTCCAGATCCTTGCCTTCAATAAAACGAGGCATTACTTCAATCCCTTCTGGCACCCGCAAAAACAATGGTTTTTCTGTTTTGCTTTTAGTTTCAAAAAGCCATTCCGACTTTATGGTATTCTTATCTGCTTCAAAACCATAACGATATTTCACATTTTCAGTGAAAAAAATCACCTCATAAAAAGTAGGCTCATTCGGATTATCTGTATTTAATAAAAAGGGATCGTAAGGTATTTCGCTAACTGAACGTTTATCAAAACTCTCTACCACAATCCTTCTCATTACACCCATCCCCCGCAGTAAGTTTGACTTACCCGAGGAATTAGCACCATATACTACGGCACTTGAAAGAAACTTGTATTGAGATTTTTTAAGTACATTATGAGAAAAATCAGATATGGATGCAGGTTCCATACTCAAAGTTTTTCGGTCCGCGAACGACCGGAAATTACCTATCGTGAAGTTAAAAAGCATAATATTTGAGAATTTTTCTCAAAGATAGGGCGTTTTTTTTAAAAATCTCGTTTTTTTGAAAAATAATCTCATATTTTATTGTATTCTAACTGCCGAGAACGGCTGCATGGACGACGTGGCGGCGAGCGTTGGCTTTTCGGGTTGGGCTTTCGCTGTTATGTGCGACCATGCTTTGTTAGTCGCTGTTTTCTTTTTCATTATTTAGTACGAAGAAATATGTCAAAATTGGTCTTTTGGTATCTTCATCTTTTTCAAGTTTTATCGCTCCTCTATTGAATGACCAAACAATCTCAGATTCCTTATTACCATAAACCAATTCCTGCTTTATTCCTTCTAATTTTTCCATGTCGTCATATCCAAAAACTGAAACCACTCTATCAATTAATTTTTCAGCCTCTGTGTAATAAACAAAATCTGAATAATTCTTAAACGCTTTTTTGAACGTCAGTACAATTCCGTTTTGAAACGGATAGTATCTATAAACTACGTAATTGAAAAAATTAAAATAGAATTTTGGTAATTTGATAGCGTATGTCTCAGCCTCGTTTTCTTCTGAATAGGGATAAGATTCGACGATTTCATTGTTGTTTACAAAATCAAAGACCTCGGATATAAAATCTCCATTCTGCGGAAATTTATAAATTACTTTTTTCAATTTCTCTATCAGTTCATTTGGTACTACAACCACCGTTGGGATATTGAACTTATTGTACAAGACCTTTGACTTAATTCTTAATCTCTTATCTCCGACTACAAAAAAATCACAATGAGCCGCATAAAAGGAATGTTCTCCGTCAGTTTGAATATTTTGCAAGTTGTCTGTGGGCTTAGGCAATTTGTCAGATTTGTAACCCATCATGTCCAACATCAAATACGCAGTAGTAAAGAATTCATATCTGTTTATTGGCTCTTTTCTGTGCTTGAAAGTTGTCTCGATATACTCAATAAAAGTCATGTCCGCTCCTTTATCCTTCAAGAAGGCATCAATATTGTCGATAACTTCTTGCTCACTCCAATTACCTGCGTTTGCCTCCACTTTAAATCCTTGGTCTCCAATTGATTTTCGAAAGTCTTTGTAATATTCTTTGTCTTGAAGGAGTTTTTTGGCAAGTGGTGAAATGTTTGACATTAAATCCCACATGCTTGAATTAGAGGAGATATTAGGAAACATTTTTTGAAGCATTTCCCTATTCTCATCATTCACCTCAAATCCTGCGGGTTGTAATTTATACAATGACTTCATTATCGTTCCTAACTTTCCAAAGCCAGCCTCTTCACTCATTTCATCTAACTCGGAAAATAAGTTCTCCATATTCATCAATTCAAAAACATCTTCTGAATTATTCTTTTCTCCCTCAAAATATTCGTGGGGTGTGCCGAATAGAGGTTCTGTTCTTTTGCCTTCCCATCTTATCAAATGCTTATCAGACAAGTACTGTAACATTTCTAAATCTTGATTGAAAAATTCATTCTCTGGCGAATAACTTTTCATCAAGTCGTTAAAATGTGCTGGGGAATATGGAAAGATAAGACATTCCTTGTGTTTGTCAATGAACTCTTTCAACTCTTTATTCTCAGCTCTTTTTAGGTTGCTTACTACATTCCAGTCAAGGTAAATTCTTATCATATCACTTTTTGACTTTTTAGTGCATTTTGACTGAATTTGGTACATTTATTTTTTTCTTAATAGCGACTAACGACGGATTCCCGCAATTTCCGTTAAACTTAAAATATAAGATTTAACAAAAATTGCGGGAATATCCGCTTTAGCTTTCGTTTTTATTTTTCATTCTTTCTATTTCAACTAATCCATTAATCGAGTTTTGATAGCTCGGGTTGATTGCCAAAGCAGACTTGAAATCGTTTGCTGCATTATTTAGATTTCCTAAACGTAAATAGAATAAGTAGTTCATTGAAATTAGTTTAGCTTAAAAGGCGAGAAATTGATGGTCAATTTTTTGCCCACATTAGCCAAGCATCTGTTAGTGGCGTAGAACAAAGTATCTTTTTCAAGATAATCTTCGGATACCAACCACTCCTTT
>JANPGW010000467.1:0-43342 GCA_031424115.1 Saprospiraceae bacterium
GGTTAAATATGAAGAACAACTTCTCCGCTACAATGTAGCCGAAGATATACCACAAGACTTTTTGCTGGAACTCAAGCAACATGGCTATTCAGACGCTCAAATCGCTTGGGTTTTGAGAATTAAAGAAGAAGAAGTCACGCGTTACCGCAAAAAATGTGGCATCCGGCGAGTGTATAAAGTAGTAGATACCTGTGCTGCAGAATTTGAAGCCAAAACACCTTACTACTATTCTACTTTCGAAGGCGAGAATGAAAGTATTCCTTCCAACCGAAAGAAAATCATTGTTTTGGGTTCGGGACCCAATCGTATCGGGCAAGGTATTGAGTTTGATTATTGCTGCGTTCACGGGCTTTTAGCCATCAAAGAAGCGGGTTATGAAGCCATTATGGTCAACTGTAATCCGGAAACTGTTTCAACAGATTTTGATATTGCCGATAAACTTTATTTTGAACCCGTATATTGGGAACACCTACTTGAAATCATCGAATTGGAGCAACCCGAAGGCGTAATTGTTCAATTAGGCGGTCAAACGGCGTTGAAATTGGCAGAAAATCTCCACAAAGCGGGCATCAGAATCATCGGTACAAGTTACGATAATATGGATATTGCCGAAGATAGAGGGCGTTTTTCGGATATGCTCAAAGATTTGGACATTCCTTATCCGCCTTATGGAGTGGCAGCTGATACTGACGAGGCTTTGGTATTAGCCAATAAAATCTCTTATCCGGTATTGGTGCGCCCAAGTTATGTCCTCGGTGGTCAAAGAATGAAAATCGTAATCAACGATGTGGAATTAGAAAAAGCGGTTTTGAATATTTTCAAACACATGCCTGATAACCGCGTCTTGATTGACCAATTCCTCGAACGCGCAAAAGAAGCCGAAGTAGATGCTATTTGCGACGGCGAAGATGTGCACATCATGGGTATTATGGAACACGTAGAGCCGGCGGGTATTCACTCCGGTGACTCGGCAGCTTTGTTACCAACGTATAGTTTAGGACCCATCGTGATTGACCAAATGGTGGAATATGCCCGAAAATTGGCTTTCGCCTTAAAAATAAAAGGCTTAATCAATATTCAATTTGCTATCAAAGATGACAAAGTGTACGTTATTGAAGCCAATCCTCGCGCTTCTCGGACGACACCGTTCATTGCCAAAGCCTATCAAGTGCCGTATCTGAACATCGCAACCAAAGTGATGATTGGTTCTCATACCTTGAAAGATTTTACGATTGAGACCAAATTGCAAGGCTATGCCATCAAAGTTCCTGTTTTCAGCTTCAATAAATTCCCGAACGTTGACAAACGATTGGGTCCCGAAATGAAATCTACGGGCGAAGCGATTCAATTCATCAAGGACTTAAAAGACCCTTATTTCAGAGAATTGGAAAGAAATCGGTATATGTATTTGTATCAATAGTTTTAAAAACAGGTAAAAAGCCGCTTCGAAAATCGAGGCGGCTTTTTTAATCCCTAAATCTTCACAATCTTCCTCACGCTCGCCCGCTTCCCGACTTCATTCAGCACGACAAAATAATGCCCCGATATGAAGTTGCTGATATCCACGCGCAAATTTTTCTCTTCTTTATCCACCTCTTTAGTGAAAACTTGTACCCCTACGGCGTTATAAATGGCAACCCTTTTTTTGTTGGATTTAGTCGTAGGCCACTTCAACAGTATGGAATTGCCCGTTACGGTCGGTGAAATGTCGAAAGTAGCGACCCCCTCAGTATTGGGTTTGGGCGCGGGCGGTTTGGCACTGATAGGCACATTATAAAAAGATAAAATACCGGTGCCCAGCAAATTCACAATCCAATCATCTCGATTTTCAATATGACTGAGATAACTGATACCTTTAACACTTGAAGAATCGCCGATAAACCGCAAAATTATTTGGCTACCTGACACACTCCCTTGAATATTTTGCGACAATTTATCTGTAATAGCAGCGTCCAAACCTTCCAATCTGAAATCGGGCCACGGATTACCGATTGTTTTCAGATTGCCAACCACATTTTTTAATTGAATGGTTATTTCATTCTCCGCCGAAAACCACGCTTTTTCAACGTCGGGCGCTTGCGCATTGACGGTAGAAGCGCCATACATTTCAGAGGCTATTAAACGATACATACGATTGCCCAAGGAGTCATAGCCGCCGGTGTAGTAAAAATGACATCCATCGCTTCTGGCGGCGTTGGTGCTCATCACGTTCAGTCCATCTATTTCAGCCGCCAATTGTCGCTGGGCTTCCATGATATAAGGTTTGACATGCGTACAAGAGCGAAACCGGATTTGGAAAAGATAACATTTAACGTTTTTGAAATCTTTGAACCAATCAGCTTGCAGTTTTTTGTACATATTTTTGTATTCATCAATAGACGTTTCCCAACCGTCCGATTCTCCTTGCCACCATATGATGGCTCTTACATTCGATTTGACTTCCGCTTTTTCAAGTTTTTTGAGCATTTCACCATAGTTGCCCGTTAATGGATCCGCTTTTTTCAAAAAATAATCAAGTCGGACACCGCCATACGATTCATTGAAAATCGCCACCGGGATTTTATGATTATCAATAATATTTTTGGCTATGCGGGGACCCCATTTGCTGGGTTGAATATATCTGATTTCGTTCCACCCGAATTGCTCCGAATACGAGCGCATAAATGGGTCTTGATCTGTTTCAACAGCCGAACCCAAATTATTGGATTGTCCGTTGATGACAATAACATCCCCGGCAACGACTCTTTCCGCTTTGCGGAGGAGTGTCAAATCAGTATTTTTCACCCCGTACAATTCAATTTTATAGTCCATAAGTTCCGCATTGATTTCCATTGGTATGGAAAAAGAAGCAGAATTTTGATTAAAACTCAAGGGGTGAGAAGATTCTTTGACAAGCGTTTCCGCTTTGAAAATTTTTAAGTGCAAGGCAGAGAAACCTGTATTCTGTTGAATTTTACCCAAAATAGTGTAATATCCCTTATTAGTAGCCACATTTCGAGGCAATAATTGTTTATCTTTTGGGAAAGCGGTAATATCAATACCATTTTGGGCGTTGGTGCATATGCCGAATGGGCTCAATAAGAAAAGGAGTAGTAATTTTTTCATAGTTATGATGTATAATGGTAAAAATGATGTAACTAATACAAACATTCAAAAGGATAAAATTAAACACTTTGGATATACCACTAAAACTTTCGCTGAAATCCTCCCCCTCAGTATGATTTTCATCTTTTTCCCCTATTTTTACATAAACAAAAATAAAGAGCTTGTAGTTTTGCGCTGCAACATAATTCGTCAATTTTAGAAATGGAAAATTCAGCCAATATGCCGTCAAAGAATAGATTTTTATATATCATTGGACTACTTGCGGCGGTTGCAGCAGGTATGTATATCACCAATTGGTGGTATCGCCGAAATGACCCACACCGGATAGAAGAATCGCAAGTACTATTAGAACATGTCAAAAACGTGACGAAACTCATCACGGTAGAAGGCTATTTTTCGGAGATATACAGTGAGGTAGATACTAAGGACTACTATCTTTTTTCCTCTACCAAGAAGGTTTTACTTAAAGTAAAAGCCAAAGTCTCAGCGGGTTACGACCTTTCTAATATGCAGATCAGCGCTGATGCGGCTTCTAAAACATTGCGCATCTCTAATATACCGGAGCCAAATATCCTTTCGATAGAGCCTGAAATCAGTTATTACGATATTGCCAACGGCGTTTTTAATCAATTCACTTCGGAGGATTATACCCGATTGAACAAAAAAGCGGTGGATACGATTCGTACACAAGCATTGCGCAGTAACTTTATGACGACCGTAAAAACGCAGGGCTTTAAAAACTTTGATGCCATCCGTGTCTTGGCGGAAAGTATGGGTTGGAAAGTGGTTTTTGATAATTCGACATTGCAAATGCCGGACGGGAAGGCTTTGAATTAGTAAGGAACGGGAAGTAATGATGAATGATGAATTATTTTCATAATTTATCATTCATCATTCATCATTACTGACTATACTTTTTTGCCCCATTTACTGAGGTTCGTGCATTTTTTAAAGATAGGATCGATATTGATGAAAGTATTTTTAGATTGTTGTTCAATCCACTTTATCAGATGTTCATTTTTTTTCTGCTCCACACAGGCTTGTTGAATTTTATTGTAATCCTGTAAAAGGTTGGCTTTATGTGGCGCTGTTTTTGACAATAACTTCACAAGGCGGAATTGTTTTTCTCCGGAAGGAGAGGTCATTTCCAAAGGAGCCGTGATACCCCCCAGTTTCATCGAATCAATAGCAAAATAAGTGTCCGGATCAAGATCACGCGTTTCAAAAGTATTATTGCCACTCGCCGGATTGGTCAGGCGACCATCGTTGTGAAAACTTTGAGTATTTTTATCACCATATTGTTTGACCGCTGCCGAAAAAGTGAGAGAATCTTGCGTTTTACCCATAATTCTCAACCGGACAGAATCCAATGTATTTTTAGCTAATTCAAAATCTGCTTCGGTTATTTCCGGCTTGATCAAAATATGGCGGCAATGAATGGTGTTACCGCGACGCTCGATGAGTTGAAGAATATGATAGCCAAATTCCGACTCAAAAACCGGAGACATTTGACCTTCTTCTAACTTAAAAGCTTGGGCTTCGAATTCCGGTACAAATTTACCCCGTTTTGCCCAACCTAAATCACCACCTACTCTTCCAGAACCCACATCTTGCGAAAATTTCTTTGCCAAATCTTCAAAAGGGGTTTTTCCGTTGACAATTTGTTCTCTCAAACCCTCTAATTGTGCCTTAGCTTTGGCTTTTTCGCCATCGTTGGCTTTAGGTTTATAGACAATTTCGGCAATTTCTACTTCCTGATTGAAATAAGGTAAACTATCTTTCGGAATTTTACTGAAGAAATCACGTACTTCAGCCGGCGTCACGGTTACATCTGAAAGGATTTTTTGCTTCATCTTGTCCACAATCAATTGATCTCGCATATCCTCACGCATTTGCTCTTTCATCGCCTCAGGCGTTTGCCCATAATATTCAATAAATTGGTCGGTTTTACCGCCCATGTAATCCAGAATTTTATCGAAGCGCGCATTAAGCTGTGTCTCTACTTCTTCATCTTTGGCTAAAACAGAGTCAATTTTAGCTTGATTCAAAATAAGTTTACTGACCAGAATTTGGTCTAAGATTAAGCAACGATAATCACTTGAGACATCTGCTTTTTGATCTTTTGCCGCTGCAAACTGTTCTTCTACTTCTGACAGCAAAATGTATTCGTCCCCAACCTTTGCAACCACTTTGTCAATCAATTCTTTTTGTTGTGAAAAAGCATTGATAAAGGCACCGAATAGTAAAAATGAAATTAACACTAATTTTTTCATCTATAATTTTTTATAAAAATCTATATTTAACTCTTTATTAATCTACATATTATAAACCTTGACATTATTTTTTTTCATCTCCAATTCATACATCTCTTGTTTCTTTTTCTCAATCATCTGTATCTTCCGTTGGTGCAAAATATATTTAGACGCTTGCTCTTTAATGTATGACAAAGGGGCGATTTCTTTCTGATTCATAACGCTCAATGCCCGAAAGAAGTATTGAAAATCATTATCTTTCATGGTCAATTCCTTCCCTGAACTCATGTTCTCAGAAGAAAGCGTCCCTTTCGGTAGCATCTGAACAAGGTCGTCGGTGCGAGTCCAAGTGGAATCGCCTAAAATATAAACCCGAGCATTTTTTCGAGCAAAATCTTGTATTTTCTTAAAATTATCACCTGATTTGGGGCTGTTCCACCATTTAGTAAGGCTATCCGACAAGGGAGTTGATTTCGGGATTTTAATGAAATAACACCGCACGATAGAGGTTTCTAATTGATATTGATCTTTGTTTTTTTGATAAAATACGTTTAACTCATTCTCTGAAATAGCGGTATCCAAACCCATTTTTATCAATTGCTCTTCGTAGCTACTCAAAATAAGGGATTCCCGATACTTTTTAAGCAATTCATCAATATTCAAGTCTTTTGGAATATTGCGCTCTGCTTCATTCATGATGATGTTATCCCGTATCCACCTGTCCACATATGCATTCACGATTTGTTGGCTATCTTGTTTGGTAGCCATTTCGGGAAACATACCATCCATATCCGATAGATACAACGACTTGTTATAAACTGTTGCCAATAGCTTATTGCTGCCTGACTGCCCCTCAAAATATTTACAAGCAGGGAATATCAAGCTCAATACAAGTATCTTTAAACCTATTTTTATTATTAATCTCGTAAAATTCATCAATATTCTTGTAAAATTGCTCAAAGAAACGCAAAGTTAACACCCCCTCAGTATATTATGTGTTTTTCTTTGAAAAATCTTACTTATACGTATGGGATACTTTCAAAGTATCCCATACGTGTGGGCTAAAATCCTCGAACTATATTAGTATTTAATAATTTTTTCGATAACTATCTTTTTGCCCGTACTGATTTTAGCAAAATAAATGCCCGCCGGATAATTTGTTGTACTCAGAGGTATGACTGCTTCGCGTGCCCCGAAAATTTTTGACACCCCTTTATACATCAATCGCCCTTCTACCGAAAGAATTTGAATATCTACTTCGGCATCTTCCGCGCCTAAAACATTGATATTTAAGACATCATTTGTTGGGTTCGGGAAAACTTTTACTTTCAGGTCATTTTGTACTTCATTGGTGGGGGTGAAAACAGTCGGCTCTACGAGCGTGCCGCGAGCCGCAACTATTGCCGAAGCAGTATCTTTTTGAGCCGTCACCACACGAGCGCGGCTATTGTAATTGTACATATCCATCACAGCCACATCATCAACAAACCAACCCACAAAATTTTCGTTATTATCTGTTGCAAAACGAAAACGGAAAAGCAGGTTTTGACCAATAAAACTACTTAAATCAATATAAGAACCAATAAAAGTAGTCTGTTTACCCCAATAAGCATCTTGATTGGGCAATCTGAAAGCTTGATAATCAATCAAACCCGTGTAGCCGTTCTTAAAAAATTGAGGTTCTACATCCAACCAATTAGAGCCGTTATCGGTGGAAACTTGAACAATACCGCCATCAAAACCATATTCTGTATCATATTTGTGAAAAAAACGTAAAACAGGCTGTGTACCGGCTATTTTAATCGGGTTTTTAAGCTGTAGCAATTGGTCGGTTGAGTCATTATTAGCATAACCGACGGCAAATGATTTGGTGCCACTTTTACTTTCAATATCTGTAATATCCCAATATGCATCACCATTACTGATTAATTGATCCACTGTCCAGTTTTTATCACCACTCTCCATATCGTCAACGAATTGGGCAATTGACTTTTTGGTAACGTCCGTATTAACTTTATAGGTTAAAGCAATGGTTGAATCTGTGGGTAAATTACCGATATTCCAAGTCAAAACGTTATTGCTGATACTGACTGTCCGATTGGCTGAACCGGCAATGTACGTGGTGTTTTTAGGCAACTCATCATTGACGACCACACCCGTAGCGGTTGTGCCTTTGTGATTGGTCACTTTTACTGTATAACTGATAGACTCGCCGGGTTTGATATATTCAGTGGCTTCTTTTTTAATTTTAATTTCTTTGACACATTGAGGCATATTGTCAAAACCCTCCAAATTATCCGCTTTGCTACTGCTTGTGCCTTGCTTGGCATTGAAGCCCATCCCCCTGCGGGCAAAAACTTCCCAAATAAGACATTGATTTTCTCCTTTGTAATTGGCTTTGTCAGCGGCTAATATGGCATCACGAGCATCCAAAAAACCCGGTTCGCAGGGTTGGATTTTCATCCCATCTAATACCAATTGAATGGTTTTGCCATTACCGCTTTGGGTGTTTTTTAAATTAGCATCCCAGCCGTAGCGGTCAACCATTGCCCAATATAAATCCCATAGAGCTATTGTCCACACTTCACCTACATCATGCACTTCCGGATCATAGATTATTTTATTGTAGGTCAAGGGATTCACCTTCATATCCACGCTGTAAGGATGGTTTCGGATGCCCGCTCCGCTAGTAGGTTGCCGGAAAACATAAGTACCTATTCCTCTATTGGTTGTTGCTCTATCAGTAGGTTGGGCAGTTACAGCTAATGCTAAAAAATCACTCCAACCTTCACCCGCTGCCTGTTCTCCACTACTGAGGCAGCCCGCATTCAAACGACCGCCGGTCAAACGAGCAGAAATGCCATGCGTGTATTCGTGAGCAATAATGCCATTATCGAAATCGCCGTCAACACGTTCAGGACCTGACGAGGTAGCCGGTTTACTGAGCGTCACTGTCAATCCAGCAGCAGCACGAATTCGGTCACAATCGCTTTTTTTAATAAAAACAGAAGGAATCGTCACCAAATTAGCGACAGCGGAAGCTGCTGCCATATTGATAGTATTGTCTTCAAAATTACAAACAATACACGCTATAGCGCCTTTTTTTTGAGCATTATATACCTTATCATTAAAAAAACAAGTGCCTCTATCAATCAGCGCAATTTTTCCTTGCAAATTGGTATTCAATAAGTCCTTACAGCCAAAAGTAGCTGTACTTGTACCATCATTGACCACGACTACCTGTCCAGAAACAGGTGCTGACGTTACAGCGGGGCCGAATGCCGCTGTGCCTGCCTCAATAGCACCTACCACACTACTCGGTGCGGTCACCTGCAAAATTTTGTCACTCGGACGCGTCCACACATACATCTGCATCCGCGGATTTGAGCCGTCAGGAGGAGTCGAGAAATTAGCATTATCCACCAAAGGAGACGCCGCTTTTGATGCGTCCTGAGCCTCAGCTTTTACATCATCGTTAGCACCTGCCACATTGGTGTAGTTTTTCACTTGAAAATTACCCGCAACCTCGTTGAAACCATAGCGAAAAGTGATATCGTGCATCATATTGTTGATATAAAACAAATTCACAGTCGCTGCTTGCCGATTGGTATCCGGTTCGCCTCCCAATAAGATTGGGAAGTCAAAAACCAAGTCAGTACCACCGTTGGGTTCGCCCCCGTCCGTCGTGTTGTCGTTATTTACATCAAGGTAAGCGTGCACATTATTGCCTTTAGTAATTTGAAATTCTGCCCCTGCTGCGCCATTTGTATCGTGCCAGCCATAAGGTGACGCCACAGGGTCAGTGGGATTGACCGGCATCGAACGGGCGCCATGTGACGGACTCTCTAAAGGCAACGCAAAAACATTATAAGTACCCTCCCCAACGCCTAACTCATTCATATTGAGGACAGCCTTAGCATTATTATTGTCAGGTATACTGAGGGGGGGGTCTGTACAGTCCTCCAAGCGATGATAAGCATTAGGATGAAAAGTACAATGAGATGTCCAACTTGTTTTGTTGATAATATCACCTGTCAATGCATCGACACGCACACTCCAGTGATCTTTTCCATCCGGTTGGTCAATATTCAAATCCCATGCAAGACGGACTTGATTGTCTGTTATTTTTTGAAAACGCAGTTTAACATTAATATCGGACAAAACAGAATTGCCTTTATCAAAAACAAATTCTATATCGCTTTTTTTGATTTTCACCTCTAAAGGAGATTTAATCTCTACATTTAACTGTTTACAAGCAGCTTCAACGGCTTGTTGAGCGTTCAATGTAGGAGAAAGGGTATTTACTGCGCCCGCTAAATTGCGCATAAAACGATTCCCTGCATATAATATCTCGCCTAAAGGGGTCACATTCACATTGATAATAGCATTATATAGTTCAATGCCTTTGTGTTGCTGAATGAGATAAACATGCGTAACGCCATTATGCTCAGAATGGTAAGCATCTTGCACAAAATGTTCTGCAACATCCTGCTCGGTCAGGTTCCATGCCTTTGGCTGCTTGGATACATAATCTACGGCTATTTTTACGGCATTAGGGTTGGGTTGGATGTTTTTTTGAGCGATGAGGCTCGCGCTTAGAAATAAGCAAAAAAGGGTTGATAAAAATGGATGCATGTAGGCTCTTATCATGTACGTAACTAATTTGTTTAAAATATGTATAGATATTATTCCTATATTTGTGTGTAAAAATAAGAAATCATATTCAAAATGCGATATTCTTAAATTCTTAATTTTGGGCTTTAACTTTTAGTTCACAAAAATTACCCTTGTTCATATCGTACTAATATGTTTAAAACCGTTCTACAACTCATTTTGTTCGGAGCCGTTGCTTGCCAATTGTTCTATTGGATATTCATATTCTCGAAATTGGCATTTTTTGAGGTAAAGGACAATGTAGTAGGTACTCAAAATACGTCTCCCGACCCCGAGTATTCGGGAGGATTAGCCCCCTCTCCGACAGTAACGCCTGTATCCGTCATCATCTGTGCGCGTAATGAAGCCGCAAATTTGGCCAAAAATCTTCCGCTCATTCTCCATCAAGAGTATCCAGATTTTGAAGTTGTTGTTGTTAACGATGCTTCTACCGACGCAACAGAACAAATTTTAAATTCTTTTTCCCAACAATACAAAAATTTACGGGTTGTCCATATTACCAATAAAAAAATACTCGGCAAAAAGGGTGCGCTTGCCGCCGGTATTGAAGCCGCACAAAGCGATTGGCTGCTTTTGACGGATGCAGATTGCTATCCTTCGCCCGAGGGAGGCGCGCCTAACAAGCATTGGATTTCAGGCATGGTAAAAGGTATGAATGCGAAAGAGATAGGATTGGCATATGCCCCTTATGAAAAACGTGACGGCTTTTTAAACACCTTTATTCGATTTGAAACCGTTTGGACAGCTACTCAATACATGGGTTTTGCGCTCGTAGGGTTACCTTATATGGGAGTAGGTAGAAATATGATTTATAAGAAAAAAATCTATGAAAAAGCAGGCGGTTTTCAAAAACATGAGCATATAGCGTCAGGAGACGACGATTTATTCATCAATTCCGTCATTTCTAAAAAAAATTTTAAAATTATTTTGCAACCCGAAACATTTATGCTTTCAGAACCGAAAACTCAATGGAATGCATACTTCACCCAGAAAAAGCGGCACTTCTCCACCGCTACAAGCTACACATTAAAACATAAAATGATGTTGGGAATGCTTTCCGCATCACATTTTTCATATTTTGTGACAGCAGTTTGCTTATTGGCATTAAAAATTAGCACAATATTTGTATTAATTACAATAGTGGTAAGAACGGTAGTAGTATGGTATTTATACGGCAAAATTCTCCATAAGTTACGTGAACGTAATTTATTCTGGTGGATACCCTTATTAGATGTCGTTTATGTCCTTTTTTATATTGTTTTTCTACCGACCCTTACTTTTAGAACACAAAAATGGCAATAACCTATTGACAGTACACAACAAATTATTACCCAGAGCAGTGGACGACTTTAAATTAGTACAATCAGCAATTGGCGGAGACGAAAAAGCCTATTCAACGCTTATGAATCGTTACCGCAACAGCGTGTTTCACGCTATGTTCAAAATGGTCAACAATCGCGATGACGCTGATGACCTCACCATCGAAGCTTTTGGCAAAGCTTTCAGGAAACTACCCACGTATGCGCCTAATTATGCGTTTTCTACTTGGCTTTTTAAGATTGCCATCAATAATTGTATTGATCACATTCGTAAAAAACGCCTTCAAACGTATTCCATGGATGACACGATGGCTGATAGCGACCGGGAGTATTCGCACAATATCCGCGATTATGAGCCTGACCCTGAACAGTCCATGATTCATGAGCAAAAATTGGCACATGTCCGTCGTTTGGTTGAAAAACTGAACACGAAATATCGTACCATGATTGAATTGCGCTATTACGAGGAACTCAGCTACGAGGAAATCGCGCAGGAACTCAATCTACCGCTCGGAACCGTCAAAGCGCAACTTTTCCGCGCTAAAGAATTGTTGTATCAGCAGTTGCAGACACCCGCTGCCCGAGCTTATATTGAAGTGCGTACGCGCAAAGAAGCGGCTTAAAATAGATATTAACATAAGTAACATATATTCAGAAGGCAAGGTAAATTTACTTCAACATTTTTTAAGAAAACTCCCCTATAACTGGTGGCAGACTCTTGGAGTCTGTCACCATCTTTTTACCCCTTAACCATTAAAAGTCTTTTGGGCAGTGTCTCATCATATCTTATACCCTCATTTTCCAATCCATTGTAGGAGTCCAGCTTTCCTTCTTTGCATCATATCGTGCGCCATGTGAAATCCATCAGCCATTTTATCCGTTTGCTTTTTACATTAATGCATTCAATTTCAACGGAGTTTTTAATACTTTCACCTATTTTTGAGCACTAACAGAATTGCTATGCCCTTTTTTACCATTCATTTCAAACACCACAACATATTTATATGAATAATCCAAACACCCTCAGCTTTTGGGAACGCGAGAGTTTCTTTAGAAATATTGATTTTGCCATTATTGGTAGCGGCATTGTAGGATTGAATGCCGCCCTTACACTTCGAGAAAAAGACCCCTCAGTACGCATTGCCGTTTTTGAGCGCGGAACTTTGCCGGAAGGTGCGAGTACCCGCAATGCCGGTTTTGCCTGCTTCGGCAGCGTCACCGAATTGATGGACGATTTGGCAAACCAATCCGAAGATGAGGTTTTTGCCCTTGTGGAAAGGCGATTCAAGGGTTTGAAAAGACTGCGGCAGCGCGTGGGCGATAAAAATATGGTGTATGAAGCGTTGGGTGGGTACGAAATTTTTAAACACACTGAAAAAGAAGTGTATCAAAAATGCGCTGACCAGTTGGCATATTTCAATAAAAATGTCAAAAACATAATCGGGCGAAACGACGTCTATAAAATTTCATACCACGATTTTGGTTTACAAAATACCCTCCCAAGCCTGATACATAACACCGCTGAGGGGCAGATTGATACAGGGAAGATGATGGTCACTTTGCTCAATTTATGTCGCAAAAAAAATATTACCCTCTTTAATGGTTTGATAATCAAAGACTTAATTGAGCAAAATTCTGAAGGCGTCGAATTAGTAACTGAAAACGGTTGGACAATTGAAGCTAAAAAAGTCATCGTAGCCACCAATGGATTTGCTCGGCGGCTTCTGCCCGATTTGGCGGTGATACCGGCTCGAAATCAAGTTTTGATAACAAAACCAATCCCCAATTTGAGTGTAAAAGGTTGCTTTCATTACGATAAAGGCTATTATTATTTCAGAAATGTGGGTAACAGGGTTTTATTCGGCGGGGGTAGAAATCTGGACACAGCTAATGAAATGACGGATGCCTTCGGCACAACGGGTTTAATACAAAATGCTCTGGAACATTTACTCAAAACCACCATTTTACCTCATTTGCCTTTTGAGATTGAAGGTTGGTGGAGTGGCATTTTGGGCATTGGCGCTCAGAAAAAGCCCATTATTCAGCATGTTTCACCCAATATCGTCGTAGCCGTGCGCATGGGAGGCATGGGCGTTGCAATAGGCAGTTTGGTGGGTGAAGACGCCGCGGCATTGGCTTTGCAGTAAAACTGGATTTACATTCTCACAAAAGCAATTGTAGCAAAACTGATTTTTACATCTTTGTCTTTGTCAAGAATGGCTAAAGCACAGGCTTCTAAAGTGGCACCTGTAGTTAACACATCGTCAACAATCAGAACGTGTTTATCTTTTAATCCCAAAGGGTTATGACATTCAAAAACGTCTTCTGTATTTTCTAAACGCTCCAATCGGTTTTTACGGGTTTGGGTCTCTGTCATACGAGTTTTTCTTAAAATATCCGTTCTGGTGGGAATTTGCATAACATCACTCAATCCATTAGCAAAAAACTCAGCTTGATTGTACCCCCTCAGTATCTGTTTGCGCGGGTGCATCGGAACGGGTAGAATCAAGCTAATACCTTGGAAATAGGGGGATTGTATGAGTTTTTGTCCCAACATCCGCCCCATTTCAGTAGCCGCTTCTCGTTTATCATTGTATTTAATCTTGTGAATAAGGTGTTGAGTTTTGCTCAATTTTGAAAAATAAAACAACGAAGCCGCTGATTCAAGCGGTACACGTCCCTCAAATCTTTCGGTAATCCGATTGTTTTTGTATGAGTCAAAATCGGTAAGCGGTAAAGAAAGTTGACACTCTACACAGAGAAATGGCTCATTGTAAGGCAGTGGACTGTCGCATGCTAAACATAAACGAGGAAAAAGCAAGGATACAAAATCATCCCAAGCGTGAATAATCGGTTTTATCATAGTACTACATCTTTGGTAAAATATTTCCCAAAAAAAATATAAATATCTGACAATGAGGCATTTGGAGAAGAAAAAAATCAAGCATATTGGCATTTTTTTTCAGTTTCCTGCTATTATTGCCCTCTAAATTGATTTTCATCTTATTTTTCAATTGTTTTTTTAGTTCAGCAGTAAAAACATCTGCCAAATTTTTCTAATTTTGCACTCGAAAACATAGTTCTGCTATTTAGACCTAATCCAATTTGAGAAATATTTTAAAATATACCGCTTTTCTTCTTTTTTTTACCGGCTACTGCATGGGTATATCAGCACAGGATAGTGTCCCAAAAGTGCAAAAGCCTCAACAATCTGTTAGGTCTAATAATAAGGTTGTCAACAACCAAAACCCAACAAACGCCCGTCCTAAGATACAAACGAAACGCCTTTCGGCAGCAGACTCTCAACGCTTTGCGGCGCAACGCGATTCGATCCAAAAAGCAACAACTGGTGCCGGTTCCGCTTTTGATATTGGCGCACCTGTAATGCCTCAAACTGCCAGTGTACCGGTTGTGTCAGCAGTACCCCGACTTGAAAACTCTGATAATCCATTCGATATAGTCTCCGGAGGACCTGTTTCGGACAAGGGGAGTATATCGGGCGCAGCTTCACAAATTAAAGTGCCAACTCCGCCTGCAAGCCCACAACCGAGTTTATTAGAGCCCAGTATTTACGCCAATAATTTTCTATTTTGGATATTTCTCGTGTCTCTTATTCTTATGGCTTTTGTGGTGGCGAATGCCCGTTCATCCATTGCCAATGCTTACTCAGCCGTCATGAGTGATTCGGCTTTGCGGCAGATATACAAGGAGCCGGTCGGCTGGGGAAGTGCCCCTTATATTTCGCTTTATGTACTATATTGGTTAAGTTTAGCCATATTTATCTATTTGTTACTCTCTCATTTTGGTGTGTCTATGGCTTACGGCAAAGTGACAACCTTTCTCCTTTGTTTGGCAGGGGTGAGTATTATTTATTTGTTCAAACATATCGTTCTGTATTGTATTGCACAAATATTTCCTGTCAGTAAAGAGGTCAGGACTTATAATTTTATTATCCTCACGGTTGGTGTTATTCTGGGATTATTGTTGATGCCTTTGAATATTTTCATTGCTTACGCGCCTGATTCAGTGAGTTCTTTATTTATTTACGTAACATTCGGGGTTATTGGTCTTGCTTATTTGGTACGGTCGTTGCGTGGCTTAATGGTAGCAAGTCCATTTTTCACAGACAACAAATTCCATTTTTTGTTGTATCTTTGCACTGTCGAACTCGCCCCTTTATTGATTATTATAAAATTGGTGTCGTCAAAAATATAAAACATATATGATAATGTCAGTAACTGCTATAGCGGAAAGCGAGAAACACAAACAAGTGAAGAGCATACTCGTCACTCAGCCTAAACCTGCCCTTAAATCTCCTTATTTTGATTTAAGTCAGAAATACGGCATCCAAGTAGATTTTCGGGAATTTACGCATGTCGAAGCATTAGACGCTAAAGAGGTTCGTCGTCAAAGAGTCAATCCTGCTGAGTATTCCTCAGTTATTTTGAATTCTAAAAATGCCGTTGACCATTTCTTTCGTTGCTGTACAGAAATGCGAATCAAGATTTCAGAAGATACAAAATATTTCTGCCTGACCGAAACGATTGCGAATTATCTGCAAAAGTTTATCGTTTATCGCAAGCGGAAAGTATTTGTGGGCACTAAAACCATTGATGATTTAAAGCCCTATTTCCTGAAACACAAAGACAAGGAAACCTTCCTGCTTCCTTGCTCTAATTATGGCGCAAAAGATGTGACAAAGTTTCTTGATGATATTGGCGCTAAATACAAAGAGGTTGTCATGTATCAAACTGTGAGCAGCGACTTGAGTGATTTGAGTGATGTTACTTATGATGTGCTCGTTTTCTTTGCACCACAAGCCATTCTGTCACTGTATGAAAACTTTCCTGATTTCAAACAAAACGATACCCGTATCGCCGTGTCAGGCAATCAGACAGCCAGCGCCGTTCGTGAAAAAGGCTTGACTATCAACATTCAGCCTACCGCCGAAGCCCCTTCGATGCCCATGGCTCTTGAGAGTTATATCAAAATTGTGAATAAATAATCATTTGATAGGTTTATGTAAAAAAAATACCCTTCACTCATTATTGAAGGGTATTTTTTTATGCTGTTTAAATGCTTAACAAGATTAATTATTCATGAATATTCATCATTAACTCATATATCCAGCTCATATCTCATATACCAAAAGACCGTTTTTCATCCGTGGCTCAAAAAAAGTAGATTTAGGGGGCATCACACCATTGGAATCTGCCACCTGTTTTAAATCGTCAAACTCTACGGGAAACATACAAAAAACAACCGCCGTATTTGGGGAAGCGGTATCCCCTCCACCCGATTTTTCACCGACATTACCGCAAGCGGCAGCCGCTTCTTCTATTTCCTCAATCGTTTTGGAGCCGTCAATGTATTTAACCCGCTCATCTTCCCTGATATTTTTCACCCCTAAAATCGGTTTCAATACTTTTTCGTTCAACAAATGAACATCTAATAAAACCAAACCCTCGGCGAAACCTTTAATTTCGGATTTTCGCCAATTCAGTTGAAACCATTTATTATCTAAAAACATCGTCATTTCGAGTTTTGCGTAAGGTTTAACACCTTTTTTCAAGACTTTTATTTTAAACAATTCCTTCAATTTATCCAAAAAGGCGTCAGAGGACAAACCATTCAGGTCTATCACAAGGCGATTTTGCTCTTTGATTTCCAGTTCTTCGATGGGAAAATAAGCCGTGAGCATTTTATTGGTCTTTTCTGATTTCAGTTTTTCATGCAAGGCGGCAAAACTCGCTGAGCGATGGTGTCCATCGGCAATATAGGTAATTGGTATCTTTTGCTGAAAAATAGATTGAATTTTGGCGATAATATCCGGCTCAGTAATTTGCCAAAAGCGATGTTTTTCGCCACCCAATTCAATGACATAAAACTTCCTGTTATTGTCTAAGTAATTGAAAATCAATTTGTTCAGTTCCGATATTGACGGGTATGCTAATAAGACAGGTTTGATGGCTGCTCCCCGCGTATAGAGGAGTTCACTTTGTAACTCTTCGTTGGAGACAATTGTCTTTTCATGTTTTTTCATTTTGCCGTCAAAATAATCGGTAATATCCGTGCAGGTAACAAGACCTGTAAACTTTCTACGCTCTCGATTTTTTATCTGATAAATGTAAATGGCTTCAGTAGAAGCTTTTTGAAACATGCCTTCAGTAGCATAGTCTTGATAACCAAATTTGACAGAATCAAAAAATTCATTAGAAGTAGGCACTTGGTCGAGATTGGGATAAATAGCCCTAAATGGTAAAATTTTCATAAATAAAAAGGTGTTTGTATTTGAGTCAGGTGAAATGGAAAAATTTGAGTTGTCAAATTTCCAATTAGTTTTTGGTTTTTAAAAATATTTCTCTTGATTTTATCTTAAAAAATAAAAACAGTCATTATTTATTCATTAAATATTGAAAAAATGGATTTACTTTTGTAAACGAAATCTTTTGGTAACTTAATAATAGGAATGGAACAGCGGATAAATCGCTGCTGCTATGAACACTGTAAATTCTTTGACTAATGAAAAAACTCTTTCCGAACATCGAAACTGCTATCATTTTCGTGTTCATCCTCTGCGTTATACTCTGGGGCGTTACACGTTGTAATCGCAAAAAAGAAGACATGACTATCAAAGCCGTCACTGAAGGCGCAGCGGCAACTGCTTTACAAGATAGTATTATTTCAACATCACCTGCAGCGCGCAATTCAGCCGCTAAACCGGTAGTGACAAATCCGGTAGTGCCTCCTCCGCCAACAATTGATCCCAATCAAGGCGCGGCTCCCCCCCCTCAGTATCAACAAGCACCAACGGTTCAGAACCCAACGCAGGTAGCACAAAATCCTACTGTTAATCCAACAACGGTAAAACCACAGACGCCGGCATCTCCTCACGCACCCGCTACGACAACTGCTGCTGCGCAACCGAGCGGAACAATGTTATATGTGCTCATCAATGGTTTGAACGTCCGAACAAAACCGGATCTTAAAGCCAATTCGCTGGGTAAGTTGAAAATAAATGACCAAGTTTTTTTCTTAAATGAAGTAACACCCGAAGCACAAACTATCCGACTGGCTGATAAAACCGAAGTGACAAAGCCTTGGTTTAAGATAAGAACTAAGAAAGGGACTGTAGGATGGGTACATGGTTCTGGCGTGGATTTTTATAAACGCAAGCCTCAAGGGGATTTGTAGTAAGCGTTTTTCTTTTTTTAAACCACAGAGGTCACAAAGAAGTACAACAATTTTATTATTGTGCTTCTTTGTGACCTCTGTGGTTTAAAAAAAATCTTATATTTTAACAATTTTATTTGATACAACACCTTGATTATCAATTACTTGTATCATATAAGCTCCTTTTGGCAATCGGCTGATATCCCATTTTTTCGAATTGTCTCCTGTCTGAATTTGCCAATTTTCAGAAATAAGTGCCCGACCGCTGATATCTAAAAAACGCACGGCTACCTTCTTGGTTACCTTACTGGAGATAGATAAAACCACACCCTCAATAGTTGGATTAGGAGATATAGACATCGTAACCTGAGCCGCCAATTCGTTGACACCTGAGGTCAAAGCAGGTAAATCTACCTGTACCGGAGCGGTTCCGTTGTCGCCACCCGTTGAACCATTGCCATTTACAGCATTCCCTACGGCATAAAAAGAGACAATCCCCACACTGGGTGATGGCGCTTTCCACTTCACATCAAATGTTTTAGAGGTACTACGGGCAGAGTGTTCGGCATAAACGCGACCGTTAGGGAGTGTTGACAACTGAATACCGGCTGCTTGTGATGCTAAAAAACCTTTCAGATTGGTCTCGTTGCTCTTACGAATATCTATCATTTGAAAGCCATATCCAGCCGGTGTACCTGAACCGGCATTGACCGACACGCGAATAGTATATGTTTTGCCGGCTTCGTATTTGGTGACAGTGTTAGTACCGGCTTCGTCCAAAATATCAATCATTGCTTTCGGGTTAAAAGAACCGCTGTTGTGGCAAAACTGACAAGTTTTAGGGTCGCCGTTAGCCAGTTTAGTGTCTCCGGGGGCGCTTGTAAGCCCCTCACTTTCACTGGCTGCAAATCCTCCTGCATGGCTCGTAAAAAGAATAGTGGCTGACGCCATGGCACAAAACATGTAAATAATTTTTTTCATAAGCGTAGACTTTTTTTATGAGTAATTAAGTAATGGGTAAAGGGTAATTCCTGATTGTAATAAAAGTATATCGTAGTCACTACCCACCTATTGCTTTTACTCCGGAATGTCAAAGTCCTTTTCAGGAAACTTCCCTTTTACACCTTTGAAGTATGATAAAATTTCAGGTAAATCTTTTTCATAGTCACCTGTAGGGTAAAACGGCTCGCTGAACCCGAGTGTTTTAGTGCCCCAATCAAATTTGCACCGAACAATCGGCACCCCGGCTTTTAAAGCGATATAGTAAAAACCGGTTTTCAATTGCGTTACCTTCGAGCGCGTACCTTCGGGAGCAATAGTGATGTTAAAAACTTCTTTGCCCTCATACAGAGACGCTACAGCATCCACAAAATTGGTGTGTTTGCTTCTATCTACTGCCACGCCTCCCAACCAACGCATCAAAATTCCCAATGGAAACCAAAACAAACTGCTTTTTGCCGCAAAATATGTATCCAAACCTTCAGCGGGGCGCAACAATATCCCAATCGGAAAATCCCAGTTAGTCGTGTGGTGAAAGACTATAATCACTGATTTTTTGACCTGCTTTGGAAAAACTTTATCCATTTTCCAACCCCAAAGTGTATAAAGAATAAACCGAGCAAAGGCTTTTTTCATATCTACGTGTCCGTTTACTGAGGGGGTTGCCCTCGATGATGAATATTTTATTTTTACAGAGTGCTGATTGGGAAATGGATAAAGTTTCCCGAATCTTAAACTACCAGAACATTCACTATTTTCACAAAAGATTAAAGATAAATATTAATGAAAAATCTGTATATGAATTAACGCTTTTATTTTAACAAAAATTCAACTTTTTTGTAATTTAAAAACCCCAAAAGGAAAGCAACAACTAAACAAAAAAGCATTGACAAACTGATTTGACACAACCAATTTCCGAATAAGTTGAATGATTGGAAAGAAAAATTAATCAAAAAAGCACCCAAAACAAACCCGACCAGTTTTGACATCCAAACTTTATCCCCCCTCAGTATCAACTCTTTTTTAGCCAATATTATCATGCTGACCATCACAAATACTTGGGTAACCAATGTAGATATTGCGGCGCCTAAGGCTTTTTGAGAAGGAATCAATAAAAAATTCAAGACAATATTTAACCCAAAAGCAATGATAAAAATGCGATTCATTTTACGAATACTGCCGTTAGCACCCAAAAGTGTGCTGTAAATATACGTACCGCTGATAGCGACAAACGAAAACATTAAAATACCCAACACATCGCCCGAAAAAGGTGTGGCTTCATGGTATAGCAACTGCATAATAGGAACCCGATGAAACCATACCCCAACCGCTAACGTCACCGCGCCAACCATAATAATCTGAAAACTAAGCCTTAACAAAGGAGTAACGGACTCTCGGGCTTTCAATTGCCGCGAAAACATGGGCAATAGAAGACCCGCAAACAGAATCCCTAACATATTCACCGCATCGAGCAGTCGATAAGCCGAAGCATAAATACCGGCTTGACGGTCGCCGTCGGGCAGCATCCGCTCCATCATCACCACATCCGTGCGGGTGTAAATGGTCATCAAAAAAATCGCCATGGCATACGGAAATGCCTGACGCAGTACCGACAAGAGAAAAGGTTTATTAAAGGTGAATCTTACTTTTTTTATTTTACTTGAAACAACCGCAAAAGCTATTAAACAAGTAATCAATATAGTTGCATTTTGAGCATGCACAAACCACATGATGTTAAAATGCAAACGGAAAGGTTCTACCCAAATCAAAACAGAACAGACTATAATTAATAGCAACCGATCCAGTACGGAAAACAGGCTGTTCAACTTGTAGTAGCCCAGCCCCGCAACGTTACTTTGCAGATAACCCAATAATAAGAAAAGCGTTCGATTGAGCGCCAAATAAAAAATGAGCGGAAAAAGAGATAAATCATATCGAAAAATAAAAGCTATTGCAACGATACTGACCAAATATAGACATGCTAAACAGCATTTAAGAACAATAATATGAGAAAAATATTTATCTAAAAGTTGGCGATTTTGCGAAATTTCACGGCTGTTAAAGTTTTGAATCCCTAAATCGTTGATAATCTGAAAAATAATCGTAAAACTCACCAACGAATAATAAATGCCATACTCGCGTTCGCCCACCAGATTTTGAACGTTTCTGTCAATTCCAAAAATAAAAAAAGGTTTGATGAGCAGGTTGACTATCATCAAAAAGGTGATATTCAGGAGAAATTCTCGATTCATATTTTAAAAAATTCATAATTCATCATTACTCATTATTTTTTTAGAGCTTTCCTATAAAAGTCAACATCGCGTTCAGAAAGGGGCATGGCCCCGATAGTTCGGTAGTAAAACCCAAAATTTTAAGAATCTATCGCGGCAGAGCCGCAAAAGATGTAATTCTTATGCGGCTCTGCCGCGATACAGGTATCCAATTCACAATAATCTACCGAACTATCGGGGCGATGCCCCTTTTTATGTGCCCGTTATTTTTTATAAGAAAGCCCTACTATCCTTTTAGAGTTTTATTTTAAAAAGTTCGCACCGTCACCTAAAATTACACCCAGCGCTAAAAAATCCGGATTTTTTAAACTCTTTTTATTGTAAACCAGTGGTTGGCGAGTGTCAAGGTGCAACAATTGTCCACCGGCTTCTTCTATAATGATTTGCGGGGCGGCAGTATCCCATTCCATCGTCGTGCCAATGCGGGGGTAAATATCCGCTACGCCTTCGGCAATATCCAAAAATTTCAACGCACTGCCTCGCTCTATCAGAATCGGGTCAATAAAGTTTTGAGCAATCAATTTTTTCGTTGTATCATTCAAGTAAGACCGCGAAACCGGAATTCTGAGGCCCGAGTCATGGCTATTGAAAGAGCTACAAGTCAATTTATATTGTTGCCCTTTCTGAATTTTGAAAGCGCCCTCATTTTTAACGGCAAAATATACCCCCTCAGTATAAGGCACATACACCACGCCGAGAACAGGTTGAAAACGGTGAACCAGCGCAATGTTGACGGCAAACTCGCCGTTGCGAGCAACAAATTCTTTGGTTCCATCTAAAGGGTCAACGAGCCAAAAATAGTCAAAATGTTGTCTTTCGGCATAAGGCAAGTGGATACCCTCTTCGGAAATAACGGGGATATGGGGAGTCAATTGAGACAATTCATGGACAATAAGCGCATTCGATGTTTCGTCCGCAATAGTCAATGGTGAATCATCGTTTTTATATTGCACTGCAAAATTTTGAGTATTGTAAATTTTTATAATTTCTAAACCTGCTTTTTTTGAAATTTCAATGACCTCTTTTACCAGTTTTGTTAGATTCATTAATTTTTTGGATTTATATTTGAAATAATAATAAAGTTGTCGTAACTTGATTATTGAAAAATGGGGAAAATCATCTTACTTTACGGCGTAAAGGTACAATCAAAAAAAGATTTAATAGTTTGTAGCAGGTGAGAGATGCGTTATTTATCAAATTAAAATTTACACTTGCACAAAATATTGACATTCAATATTTTAAATATTTAAATAATCCAAAACATGAAAAAAGTATTAGTAACCGGCGGCTGTGGATATATAGGAAGCCATACCATTGTAGATTTGCTGGATAACGGCTTCGAAGTTATATCAGTGGACAATTTCAGCAATTCTGACCCTGGGGTATTAGATGGTATTGAAACTATTACGGGTAAAAGAGTCAAAAATTACGCAGTGGACTTGTGCGACAAAGCAGAGACGCGCCGTATTTTTATTGAAAATCCGGACATCAAAGGTGTTATACATTTTGCGGCGTTTAAGGCGGTGGGGGAATCTGTTGAAAAACCAATTTTGTACTACCATAACAATTTGAACAGCCTGTTAAATATCCTCTCTTGCATCGAAGAATTCGGGGTCAAAAATTTCATTTTTTCCTCTTCTTGTTCCGTGTATGGCAATGCCAAACAATTACCCGTTACCGAGGAAACACCGCTGCAACCCGCTGAAAGCCCTTATGCCCGCACGAAGCAAATCGGCGAAGACATTATCCGTGATTTTACGATGATACATCCGTTTGTAAACGCTATTTCATTGCGCTATTTCAATCCTTCCGGCGCGCATGAAAGTGCTTTAATTGGCGAATCACCAAGCAATGTGGCGAACAATTTGGTGCCGGTTATCACCGAAACAGCCATCGGCAGACGCGCTGAAACCGTCATTTTTGGCGATGATTACCCCACCCGCGATGGTTCTTGCATCCGAGACTACATCCACGTTATGGATTTAGCGAATGCACACACCAAAGCATTGGAATACGTCATAAAAAGTAAAAACAAAGATAATTACGAAATTTTCAATCTCGGTATCGGCGAAGGGGTGACCGTTTTGGAAGCTGTCAACGCTTTTGAAAAAGTCAATGGCTTGAAGTTCAAACATCGGGTAGGCCCCCGTCGCCCGGGCGATGTGGTCGCTATATATGCTAATAACGACAAGGCGAAAAACCTACTCGGCTGGTCAGCCAAACGCTCGATTGAAGATATTATGCGCACAGCCTGGGAATGGGAAAAACGCCGCAGCGAAGTGGCGGTCTAAAACATGGGGAATGAGTAATGGGCAACAGGTAAATTGCCTGTTGCCCATTCCTCATTCCCCATGTTTTCAATTAAGTACTTTTTTATCTTTTTTCAAATGCTTATCCAAAAAGGTGAGAATACTGCCGTAGCCTTTTATTTCATTCTCTTTTTTGACGAATCCATGCCCTTCGTCGGGAAACACAATATACTCGACAGGTACGTTATTTTTCTTCACCGCCGCCACAATTTCATCGGATTCGACTTGTAAAACCCGCGGGTCATTAGCACCTTGCAACACCATCACCGGATTTTTGACTTGAGCGGCATGGAATAGAGGCGAAATTTGGTACAAGCGCACCGAGTCCGCCGTATTCGGGTCGCCCAATTCGGTATAAAGTCCTTTTCTGAATGATTCCCAATAAGGCGGTATGGATTTCAACGTCCGCAACCAATTGGTAACACCGAATATATTGACCCCTACTTTGAACTCGTCGGGAGTGAAAGTCATCGCTGCCATCGTCATATAACCGCCATAACTACCGCCGATGATACCAATTTTTTCGGTATCCACATAATCCTGCGATTGCAGCCATTTTTTACCCCAAATACAATCTTTAAGATCCCGATCGCCATGATTGCGGTCGTCCATTTTATAAAAAGACTTGCCATAACCGCTGCTGCCTCGATTATTGACGGCAAGCACAGCGTAACCGTGGTTGACCAAATATTGAATCAAATTACTGAAGCCTACCCTCGATTGCCCACCGGGACCACCATGTACCCAAACCAATGCGGGCAGTTTATTATTTGTGGAAGCTGTTAGCGGTTTATAGTAAATGGCCGGAATATCCAAACCGTCAAAACTTTTAAAACGCACCACTTCCGATTGTACCAAATCAGTCGGTTTAATTTCGGCATTCAAGGTTTCCGTGAGTTTTTTCAATTCTTTGGTCTCAAAATTATAGACATAAATATTGGAAGGGGCTTTGGAGGTACCGACCGTCAAGCGCATCCATTTTTCACTGTTTGAAATATTGACTGCCAGAATGTCACCGTCGGGAATGGCGGGAAAATCTACCTTAGCCCCCGTTTTATTGTCCTGAATGACCAAGGCATTTTTGCCGTCTTCATTGATGGCAATTACGCGATATTTTTCATTTTCACTCACATAACTGTACATCACATCCCATTGGGTTTCAAAGAGTGTTTTGCGTTCGCCGGTTGCCAAGTCGTACTGCACGAGGTAAGCGAATTCTTTTCCAACATTGGTGATGTAGTAAAAACATTTCCCGTCTTTGCTAAAACCGGAAGCATTGTAATTGCCGGGTGCTGTGGGGTCTGAGATTTCTTTCATCTTTTTAGACGCCACATCGTAAAGAAAAAGTTGATTTTCAGTATTGGTTTGGGTCTTTTCTACCGCCAAGGTCTTTTCGTCCCACGAAATATCCGACACATCTAACCCATCAGTATTCTGATAAATCATAGTCGCTTTCCAATCACCAACACCCATTTTGTAGAGGTCAAAAAACTTGGGGTCGCGCTTGGTAGAGGTGTAATACAGCGATTTTTTATCTAAAGTCCAAGTAAAAAAATTCGCTTTTTCTTTCGGGGCGGGCGTCAAATCTTTTGTGGATCCATCTTTATTCAGCAGGTAAATATGGCTGATTTCATTGCCGCCTTTGTCAGAAGAAAATAAAACTTGGTTGGTATTGGGCACATAATCAATCGAAAAACAAGATTCTACGGTTGATTTGGTCACCTGTTTTTTAGAACCATCGGCAATATTGATTTCATAAAGGTTATAAATACCTGATTCATCGCTGTGCACCAGTAGTTTGGTTTCGTCAGGTGACCAAGCCCCACCGCTGATTCGCTGATTTTTGTAAAATTGCTCAATGGAGTATTGGGCCACTTCTTTCGGCGCGTCGGCTTTTTTATTGTCTTTACACGAAAGAAGAAGGAGGAGAAGTGTTAAAAATAAGAAATGAGTTTTTTTCATTGGGTTGCTTTTTTTTTGGTTTGAAAATAGAATAAGTAGTGTATGGTGTTTAGTTTAGAATATTTAGAGCTGCAATAATTTTAATATCAATGAGCTATTTCTCTAAACACTACAAACAACAAACTACTTAGTTTAAAAGTAGGCTAAATTAAACATTTTTAAAATATAGATGGTATATTTTTAACAATTAATTTCAAAATATACAAAAAATTTGTTTTTATAAAACAATATGTTTTATTTTGTTTTTAATTAAAAAATTAAAGACTAAACGTACATTAATTGTTGCTTACTATGAGCCAAAAACCTTTTTTGCCAAACCATATCCCCCCCTCAGTATCCGCAACTTTTGAGCTGCCTTTTTTTGAGTCTGTATCAGCGGGCTTTCCCTCACCGGCTACGGATTATATGGATAAAAAACTGGATCTCAACGAGTTGTGTATTCAGAACCCGTCTGCCACATTTTTCATCCGGGTGCAGGGCGATTCGATGCTCAATGCCGGGATTTCAGATGGCGATATTCTCATCGTTGACCGTTCGTTAACCGCCAAACATCGAGACGTCGTGGTGGCTATCGTCGAGAGTGAATTTGTGGTCAAACGCCTTTTCAAACAAGGCAAAAAGGTGCTTTTGGTAGCCGAAAACTACCATTATCCGCCTTTGGTCATCGAGGACGATTCGGGTTTTGAAGTGTGGGGTGTGGTAAAAAGAGTGATTCACAATGTTTAAAATAAACCATGTTTCTACTTGTTGATTGCAACTCATTTTACGCCTCCTGCGAGCGGGTTTTTCAACCGCGATTGAAAGACCAACCGATTGTAGTGCTCTCGAATAACGACGGCTGTGTTGTCGCGCGGTCGAATGAAGCGAAGGCACTTGGCATCGCTATGGGTGTGCCGTTGTTTCAAATCAAGGAAATTGTTCAACAAAACAAAGTTGCCGTTTTTTCTTCCAATTATGCCCTATATGGCGATATGTCCGAGCGGGTGATGAACATTATGCAGCAATTTTGCCCCAATATTGAGGTGTATTCCATTGACGAAGCTTTCCTCAAATTCAATTTTTACCACCACGACGAAGCTACTATCTTCGCCTTCGGGCAGCAACTCCGCGAACGGATTCTGCAATGTACGGGCATTCCCGTGAGTGTCGGCATAGGTTCTACTAAAACATTGGCTAAATTGGCGAACCACATTGCGAAAAAAAAGACTCAAAAGAGCACGCTTCAAAAGGCTTATACTGAGGGGTATTATCCCCCCCGATTTTGCTCGGGGTCAGGGGTCTTCTCTCTTGCCGATATTGCGCATCACGAGTCTATTTTGAGCCAAATAAGTGTCGGCGACGTCTGGGGCATCGGCAGACAATACGACAAAAAACTCCAATCGTTTGGTTTCAATACCGTTTGGCAATTGCGCAACGCGCCAGAGGGTTGGATTCGACAACAAATGGGCGTTGTCGGTGTGCGGCTTGTCAAAGAGCTCAAAGGTTTCCCTTGCTACGAATTGGAGCCTCCCGAAACCGACCGACAAAATATTTGCGTCTCTCGTTCTTTCCAAAAAGATGTGTCAGACCTGCGGGAATTGAAGGAAGCTATCGCGACTTATGCCTCGCGCATGGGCGAAAAACTGCGGCATTTTGAGCAAAAAGCCGGCATTATCACTGTTTTTATTGTCAGAAATCGGTTCAAACTTAATCCGCAAGAAAACGGGTACGCCTATTCTACGCAAACGGTGGAACTCCATGTGCCCTCGTCTGACTCCGGCAAACTCATCTCCACGGCTACCCGACTTGTGGAACAACTTTTCCGCCCCGGGTTGTCCTATAAAAAAGCCGGTATTATGGCGTCCGCCCTCACAAGTCAACAAGCCCTACAAAGTGATATTTTCGGCGAAGCCCACACCGAACGCAAACGGGAAATATTGATGCATACAATGGATGCCATCAATACCCGAATGGGTAAAAACACCGTTCGTTTTTCAGCCTCGGGCAGCTTTGGCAGTATTCAAGGTTCCGGTTGGCAAATGAAAGCCGCTTTTCGTTCGCCGAGGTTCACTACTGTGTGGGATGAAATATTGAGGGTGTAGGATTTTTTTTTCACACGAATGGCGCGAATTTTCTTCACACGAATTACACGAATTTCTTACACGAATTACGCTAATTTTCAGATTAAACGTACTAATTTTACGAGAGTTATTTTAATTTTTTGAAAAAAAATCATGTAAAAAAAATTCGCGCCATTCGTGTAAAAACCATAACCACATGCTCAAAATAGTCTTTTTAGATGCTGATACGGTGGGCAACATCCAAGCCTTGCAACAACTCAAAGAATTGGGGCAGGTGACCCTATACCCTTATACGCCACCTGACGATACGCTCAGCCGTATCCAAGAGGCCGATATTGTATTGACCAACAAAGTAGTTATCCTTAAAAGTCACATGGATGCTTGCCCCACGCTCAAGCTGATTTGTATCACTGCCACCGGCACCAACAATGTGGATATTGCCTATGCCGAACAAAAAGGAATTGTGGTAAAAAATGTGGTGGGATACGCTGTTGAAACGGTAGCGCAACACACTTTTGCCTGTTTGCTGCACCTACTCAACCAAATCGGCTATTATGATAATTTTGTCAAAACGGGTCAATATTGTCAATCGCGCACTTTTACCCACATCAAAGGGGACTTTTTCGAACTTTTCGGTAAAAGAATGGGGATTATTGGACTGGGTAATATCGGAAAATCGGTGGCACGCATCGCGAAAGGCTTTGGGATGAAGGTCGTTTATCACTCCACCTCCGGCAAGAATGTGGCAACCGAATATGAACAAATCGGTCTGAACGAGTTATTGCAAACATCGGATGTGGTATCCATCAATGCGCCGCTCAATGACCATACGCGCGCGCTAATGGACTATGAAACCATCAAATTGATGAAACCGACCGCCATCCTGATGAATCTGAGCCGAGGCGGCATAGTCGTAGAAGCAGATTTGGTAAAAGCAGTGAATGACAACCTGATTAAAGGGGCGTGCATTGATGTGTATGAGCAAGAGCCTATCCCGCTCAATCACCCTTACCTAAACGTCAAAGAACCTGAAAGGTGGGTTTTGACACCTCACGTGGCTTGGGCAGCCATCGAAGCCCGCGAGCGGCTGATGGATAATGTCGTTTTACACATAAAAAAATTTCTGAGCGTCCATTAAAAGGTTGGGCAACCGGAAGACATTATCCGATAAGTAATAATGAGAATATTGGGTTTGTACATAAAACATTGTTTCGAAACCATCGAGGTTTCAAAAACCTCGATGGTTTAACAGCATTTGTTTAAATTCAACTACTTATCATTCTCTGGCTCATAATTAAACTCCAAATCCGTATTTTTTTCAACAAAAACAGTAAACTCCTTCAATACATTCACTCTTTTGAACCGAATGTTCGATTGAGTAGATGAAATTTGGATTTTTCTCATTTTGCTGCGTATTTCTTCCATCTCAAAAGTGAGGGTATTATTGGTAGGTACTACATTAAACGGTTGCCCGTCATCAATGCTGATAACACCCATTTTGCCTATCATGTCGGCAGCGGTACTGTTCAATTTTATCTGAACTTTATGCCTGATGCCCCGACAAGGCATTAGGATTTGTTGATTATTAGAACCAACGCTTTCTACCATTTCACAGCTTAGTTTTTGATTTATAGATTCTACGGAGAAAGTATGTCGCTTGCGGAGTGGTTCGACGCCAATAACTAAATTATAGGTTTCCGGCAAATTAGACCTTTCTTTAACGGCGTTCACTATCCGCCCATCCACACGAACCTGTGGCTGTTGGAGTTGCCGATTAACATTCAGTTTCACTGTCCAAGAACACGTTGGGAATGAGATATTTTCGGTTGTCTTGACAGTATGTCTGGTTTCACAGATATAGCTTCCATTGTCCAAAACAAACCGATGAGAACCATTTTTTACCTTAATCTTGATGGAACCCGGTTGACGGCTGACAATCGTTGTTGCCTGACCGTCGACTGTTACCTTCACTTCTTCACTGTCAAAATCTTTCGAAAAATGATTGAGATTGACCATAGAAACGGAGGGTACTGAGGGGTTAAATCCCGAAACCTCGGGGGGGGCTGATTCAGACGTGGAAGGGGAAATTTGGGGATTAATAGATGTTTCCTCAATAGGTGGTATCTTCTCCGATGTGCTCAATACAGTATCTAACCCAAAGCACGTGAGCCGAATGATGGCATTGTCATCGGTCACAAAACTGCTGCCTCTACAGCTGTCTTTTGCCGTTTTTACTAAAAACACATAGGTGCGATTAAGCTGTGGCAGCGCAATCCGTAAATGACCGGCAGAGAGTTGGAACACGGAATCCCTATCAATCAGCGTATCATTGTACCAAACCGAGGGGGGAGTCTCCGTACCGGCTATAGGCGTATAAATCAGGACAACAGGATGCGCTTGAATTTCAACCGGCGGTGGTGGGATTATTTTTTTACCAAAAATCCATTCTTTGATAGTATCAAAACCGATAAAATAGCCCAATGCCATTGCCGAACCCAACGCCAGTACCAATAGCAATAACGCCATCGAGCGGCGTTTACCGGCAGGTGCAGCACTGCTTTGAGGAGCGGAATAGCTCGGGGCGTAAGAATAATTGATGGTGAACCCATCCGGTTGCCAAGCGGCAGTTTGGTAGTGAAATGCCGATTCGCTCATCTGAGGTTCAAGGGCTACTATGTGCACGCGTTTTTCGAGTACTACCTCACGCGACACCTCGCGCCCGTGTATGATTTCGACCACTCCTACCTTCAAATACAAGGTATGCTCACCTTCTTTCAATGGTTTCACAAAAAAGAGCCATTGCGTAAAACCTTCAAAATCAATGCGTTGTACACGGCTATTCAACGCTTCTATATCAAAAGCGGCATCTTCATCGCTGCGCAACTCCACTTCCATCACTTCTGCCATTGGAATGTCCTGAATGTGGGTATCGTCCGTTTTTTCAAAATCTTTAAGCAATTTAATTTCATCCGGCGCAATCCGAATCGTACACCGATGCCGCACGCCAATGGTCATTGCCGACGGTATATTATGCATCAATTTCCCGCGTGTATAAAGCGGATGGGGTTGAGAGGGCAAAGGGTGTAATACTGATGTCAACCGCGAATTTTCGGCAGCAGTGGGTTTGGCAAGTTCGCCCAAGATAATTTCCAGCACCGCATTAGTCAGCCGATTGAACTGCGACATGTAGGATTCAAGGGGCAATGCGATTTTATTATTGTCAATAAAAGCTAATTGCGCACTGATAAGGGTAGTATTATTCAATAAATCATCATTGCTGAAGCCAGTCAAAAAGGCTATCAACTGATCAATGGCTTCTCTTAGTTTTCCTAAAGAAAGCAATTTACGGGTGCTTCGGTCAATCTCATAGATAGTCATTTTGAGGTATTTTTTTCAAAGATAAAACTTTAAGTAACAAATAACTAATAAACAAGAGTTTTTTTGAACCGCATCAATAGGTATTGATTTGAAAGCCTTCACAAAAATGTACCGAGCGACGTGCCATAATTAAGTGTATTTAGCGACGAATTTTCACTAAATTTGCAGAGTTTTTCGTTTTAATCGAATCAGCCAAATAAAATTTAAATTATAGCCAATGTTAGAGGTCAAACCTTACACCATTCAGAATAAAATCCGCCTTGTTACGGCGGCATCTTTATTCGACGGACATGATGCCGCTATCAACATCATGCGCCGCATTATGCAAGCCACAGGCGCCGAAATTATCCACTTAGGGCATAACCGCTCGGTTCAAGAAATAGTCAATACAGCCATTCAAGAAGATGTGCAAGGCATTGCGATAACGAGTTATCAAGGCGGTCATATTGAATTTTTTAAATACATGTATGACCTTTTGAAAGAACGCGGAGCAGGTCACATCAAGATTTTTGGTGGCGGTGGCGGCACTATTTTACCCACTGAAATAGAAGAACTTCATGCTTACGGCATTGCCCGCATCTTTTCGCCGGACGACGGCAGACATATGGGCTTGCAAGGTATGATAAATGACGTGCTTCAAAAATGTGATTTCCCGTTAGGGCAAAATATCAATGGTGAGGTCAAAAAATTGGATAAAACCAACCACGGTGCCATTGCTCGCTTGATTTCGGCGGTAGAAAATTATCCGAAACAAAATGAAGCGATGATGGCTGAAATTCACGCAGCACGCAGCACACAGCACTCAACACTCGGTACTTCCTCAAAAACCCCCGTTTTAGGCATAACCGGCACCGGCGGCGCAGGTAAATCAAGCCTTGTTGACGAGTTGGTACGCCGGTTTTTGATGGATTTTGAGGATAAACACATTGCGGTTGTGTCCGTAGACCCTTCCAAACGCAAAACCGGTGGGGCATTACTCGGCGACCGTATCCGTATGAATGCCGTCAACAATGAACGGGTTTACATGCGGTCACTCGCTACCCGGCAATCCAATCTTGCTCTCTCGCGTCACGTGCAGTCAGCAGTGGATATACTGAGGGGAGGCCATTTCGACTTAATTATCCTCGAAACTTCCGGTATCGGGCAATCGGATACCGAAATTGTGGATCATTCTGACGTCTCACTTTACGTCATGACACCTGAATATGGAGCGGCTACCCAATTGGAAAAAATAGATATGCTCGATTTTGCGGACATCATCGCTATCAATAAATTTGATAAACGCGGCGGTCTCGATGCCCTTCGAGATGTCAAAAAGCAATATCAACGCAACCACAATTTATGGGATAAACCGGCTGACGAGATGCCGGTTGTCGGCACCATTGCTTCGCAATTCAATGATGCCGGGATGAATGTTTTATACCAAAAAGTGATGTCAAAAATCATTGAAAAAACAGGAGCGCATCTACAGTCTAAACACCTCGATAAAGGGCTTGAAAAAGGCATTTCTGAAAAAATTTATATCATTCCACCGCATCGCACGCGTTATTTGAGTGAAATTTCGGAAACTTGTCGCACGTATGATAAGTGGGTTGAAAAACAATCCGAGATTGCCCGACAGTTGTTTTCTATTAAAAACACGCTGCAAAGTGTTGACAATCAAAATTTTATCCATAAAAACGACATTATTGACGGTTTGAAAAAACTGTATGCCGAAATTGAATTGAACCTTGATGGACAGTGTAAAAAAATCATCGACACGTGGGACGCCAAAAAAGCCGCTTACGAGCAAGATGAATTTATTTATAAAGTCAGAGGCAAGGATGTAAAAGTCTCGGCGTACCATAAAACCTTGTCGGGGAATAAAATACCGCGCGTGATTTTACCCAAATTCAAGGATTGGGGTGAAATTTTGAAATGGGCATTGAGTGAAAATGTGCCGGGCGAATTCCCGTATGCGGCAGGTGTTTTTCCGTTCAAACGCGAAGGCGAAGACCCCACAAGAATGTTTGCCGGCGAGGGCAATCCGGAACGGACAAACCGCCGTTTCCACTATGTGTCAAAAGGTTTACCCGCTAAAAGGCTCTCAACGGCTTTCGATTCCGTGACTTTATACGGTGAAGACCCCGACCACCGCCCCGATATTTACGGCAAAGTAGGCAATTCGGGCGTTTCGGTGTGTTGTTTGGACGATGCCAAAAAACTCTATTCCGGCTTCGACCTCACCGACCCCAAAACTTCGGTTTCGATGACAATCAACGGACCCGCTGCCATTATTACCGCTTTTTTTATGAATGCCGCTATTGACCAAGAATGTGAAAAATACATCATAGCAAATAACTTGCAACATTTGGTCGAAGCCAAGCGCAACGACATTTACGGAAATCCTTCATCATTTATCACTCATCATTCATCATTAAATTCCTCACCGAGGTCTCGGGATTGTACCCCTCAGTATAACGCTGAAATTCCGGAAGGGAACAACGGTTTGGGCTTGATGCTTTTGGGTTTGACCGGCGACCAAATATTAGAACCAGAAGTTTATAACACATTGAAAAACAAAGCTTTATCAGCGGTCAGGGGGACAGTTCAAGCGGATATTTTGAAAGAAGACCAAGCGCAAAATACCTGTATTTTCAGCACCGAGTTTTCGTTAAAACTCATGGGCGATGTGCAGGAATATTTTATTCAACATAAAATTCGGAACTTCTATTCGGTATCTATTTCAGGCTACCATATTGCGGAGGCGGGTGCCAATCCGATTTCTCAATTGGCTTTTACCCTATCGAATGGTTTTACTTTTGTGGAATATTACGTGTCGAGAGGCATGAATATTGATGATTTTGCTCCCAATTTATCGTTCTTTTTCTCCAATGGCGTTGACCCCGAATACGCTGTTATCGGGCGCGTGGCGCGGCGGATTTGGGCAAAAGCCATGAAAAATAAATACGGTGCTAACGAACGCAGCCAACAATTGAAATACCATATTCAGACATCGGGTCGCTCGCTCCACGCGCAAGAGATTGCTTTTAATGATATTCGCACTACCTTACAAGCACTTTACGCCATTTATGACAACTGCAACTCGCTGCACACCAACGCTTACGATGAAGCCATTACGACGCCCACGGAAGAATCCGTGCGCCGGGCGATGGCTATTCAGATGATTATCAACCACGAGTTGGGTTTATCCAAAAATGAAAACCCGTTGCAAGGCTCTTTTATCATCGAAGAGTTGACCGACTTGGTAGAAGAAGCCGTTTTGTTGGAATTTGACCGCATCACCGAGCGCGGCGGCGTCTTAGGGGCGATGGAAACCATGTATCAGCGCAGTAAAATACAGGAAGAAAGTTTGTATTATGAAACCTTAAAACATACCGGCGAACTCCCGATTATTGGCGTCAACACTTTTTTGAGCAGCGAAGGCTCTCCGACTATTATTCCGCAAGAGGTCATCCGCGCCACGCAAGAGGAAAAAGAACACCAAATCCAATCGCTCAATAATCTGAAAAAACGTACTGCGTCAATAGGCGAACAACAACTGAAACGCTTGCAAGAGGTGTGCATAACCAACGGCAATATCTTCGACGCTTTGATGGAAACGGTTAAATATTGCTCTTTGGGGCAAATCACACACGCCTTATATGAAGTGGGCGGACAGTATCGGCGGAATATGTAACCATGATTTGGTAGTTTTTAGTGTTTGGTTTTTAGTTTTTAGTGTTTAGGAAACTAAACACCAAACACTAAAAACTACCCAATAAATTTAGGGTCTAATCTCTTTCTTATTCGGCACCCATGTATTGTTGGTGTTATTGACGTCCGGCAAACGATGGTCAGGATCAACAGTTACCCCAATAATGAGTTTGGTTGAATTTGTTTTCAGCGTCCATTTACTGCCGCGTTGCCAAATTTCAACGGGCAATTTTATGCGCTCTTTGTCACCACCTTCATACACAACTTCTACCTCAAGCGGGAATGCCATTTTTTCAAGGTTTTCAAGAGTAATTAAGCCGCCTTTTTCAGGTTTTTGATCAACGTATCGCACGTCTGTTGCGGCAGCATCAAACTTATAGGTAGTATAAAACCACTCTTTCCAAAACCAACCCAAATCTTCCCCTGCGGCGTCTTCCATCGTTTTGAAGAAATCATAAGGTGTTGGGTGTTTAAAAGCCCATCTTTTAACATATTCTCTCCACGCATAGTCAAATCGGTCTTCTCCCAGAATGGTTTCACGCAAAATAGTTAAGCCCACCGCCGGTTTGTAATACACTTCCAAACCAATATTTTCACCCTGAATCACGTCCGGCACTTGCATAATAGGATCAGCATTGTCTTTAAACAAAAAATGCGCTGTGTTATGCATATCAACCGGCTCTTTAGAGGCATATTCGCCTTTATTAAAGTCTTTGTCTGCTAAAGTATTGATAAAAGTATTGAAACCCTCATCCATCCAGCCAAATTTACGTTCATTACTACCCACAATCATTGGAAACCAATTGTGCCCAAATTCATGGCTTGTAACCCCCCATAAACCGGCATTTTGAGATTGATAATGGCAGAAAACAATGCCCGGATATTCCATCCCATATTCAGGGCCTGCCGCATTAACGGCTACCGGATAAGAATACTCATATATATATATTGAATAAAATTCTATGGCTCCTTTAGTGTATTCGGTAGCCCTATTCCAAGAAGAATCAGAAGCACTTTCAATAGGATAAGCTGACATGGCTAAGGCTTTTTTACCACTCGGCAAATTGATGCGTGCTGCATCTACTATGAATGCTTTTGATGTTGAAAAAGCCACATCTCGGGCATTTTTACACTTAAATCGCCATGTTAAACGCCCATCTTTAGTAGGACGAGAATCGGCTTGTGTGACCTCACTTTTCGAACGAACCATGACAGTTTTATCGCTTGCTGCAGCTTGCGCCAAACGGCGATTTTGTTCGGCAGTATATACTTCGTTAGAATTTATCAATTCACCGGAACCGACCACGATATGGCTTGCAGGCACATTTACGGTGTATTCGAAATCTCCATATTCTAAATAAAATTCAGCTGAGCCCAAATAAGGCATCACATTCCAACCCTCGATATCGTCATATACACACATACGCGGATAAAATTGTGCTACGGCATACACTTTCCCATTCTGGCTATCCATCATACCCATCCTCAATACGCTGCCATCAGGTATTCTAAACGAGTAGGTGATATAAAGTTTAACCGTTCCACCTTTTTCAGCTAAAGCATTATCCAAGCGTACTTGCAAACGGGTATCATTGATATTGAAATTACCGCTGGATTTTTTGCCATTCTGCTCCACTGAAACGGCTTTAATATCATAACCGCCATTAAAGCCCATGGCGCGACCCACAGCGCCGCCACCGTCCCCAGCAATAGCAGCTCCCCGTGAGTGCTTATTGAATAGATTCTGGTCTAATTGCAACCACAGAAATGACAATTTATCAGGTGAATTGTTGATATAAGTGATTTCAACATCTCCTGTAACAATGTGTTTTTCATCGTCCAATGAAACATTTATTTTATAATTGGCTTGATTTTGCCAATATAGAGCTCCCGGCGCGCCCGTTCCGCTACGGGTCGGTGAGTTAGAAGAATAATTGAAAAGTGGGTCAAATAAATCATATTGGCTGTAATTTGATTTATTTTGAGCGGCTAACGTTGTGAAGCAGTACACAAGCGCAAAAGCGAAAACAGTCTTTTTCATGATAGTGAATCGAGTTTTAAATAACCATAAAAAATAAAAGCGGTTGTAAGATTAAATAAAGTTTTTGAAATTCCGGTTATTATTTCCCATTTTTAACTAATAGAGTATCATACTGGATTCCTCTTTTCGGGATAAAATCGTATTTTCGCCTCATAAAACATGTTTTTTCACTCTCTACAAAACTGGCTATGGCACTGCCCATTACAAAAAAGCAATTAAAAAAATTACCGGTTAAGCCCTATGACGAAGTCCGAGATATGCTTAAAACGGGAGATATATTTTTCACCTCAGGCAGTTATCTGTTTTCAGGCTTTATTCAACGCTTGACCAAAAGCACTTGGAGCCATGTGGCAGTAATTTATAAAGATGAGGAATTAGGGCGGGTGCTTGTTTTGGAAGCGGAACCATTTTATGGCATTCGGTTGATACCGTTGTCAAAATATTTAAAAGATTATCAAGGCAAACGCAAACCCTACAAAGGGCAGATTGTTTTATCGAGACTGAATGTGGAAGTGCCTAAAAGCAACGTGAATAAAGGAATCAGTTTTGGCTTAGATGCCCTCACAAGACCTTATGACAATTATGAAATCTTGCGGATTATGATTCGTATATTGTTTCGTATCACTAAAAGAGAAAAAAACCGCAATTATATCTGTAGCGAATTTGTCAGAGCAGTGTTGGCAAAATCGAATATTATCATGCCGTATCAGGATACGTATATCAGTCCCGATAATATTTGGCAAGATAAAAGGATGGAGATGATGATGAGGGTTTTGTAAATTCTACAAACTCCTTATATTTGTAAAAATATAACACTTTACAAAACCTTAATTAACCATGATGAAATTATACGCCTTGCTTGTCGGCATCAATGATTATGACGAAAAATCTATTCCGCTTGTTCCTCCGCTTCATGCTTGTCTGAATGACGTAGCGGCTATCAAAGCACTATTATTGAAGCATTATGCGGATATGATTTCCGATAAAAATCAAATCCTTGCACTCACCAACGAACAAGCAACAAAAGCTAACGTTGTTAAAGGTTTTAAAAGCCACTTGGGTCAGGCAAAAAAGGGCGATGTAGCCTTGGTATTTTATGCCGGACATGGCTCATCTAATATCACCGCTCCGAAATTTCAACAATATACGACTGATAAAGAAGAGCAAACGTGGGTGCTTTACGACAGTCGTACTGAGGGGGGGCTCGATTTAGCGGATAAAGAGATTGCATTGCTTTTAGAGGAAGTTGGCCGCACTCAAGCGCAAATTGTAGTTATATCAGACTCTTGCCACTCCGGTTCAGTAACAAGAGAGTTAGAAGATTTTATGAACCTGAAGCAGCGTTCGTGTGCAGGAACCAACAAAGAACGCACCCTTGATTCTTATCTCGCCGGGGCTTATAACAGCCGTCCTGATTTGACTATTCCCAATACCCAACACATATTATTTGCCGCTTGCGAACGCGTGGAAAAAGCGCGGGAAGGCGTTGACAATCATGGCGCTTTCACAAAAGCTTTGTTAGATGTATTAGAAAAAACAGGAGGACAATTGCAGTACTCCGATTTGTTCGTGCAGGTTCGGGCAGCGATACAGGGTTTTGTCAAAAATCAAACACCACAGGTGGAAGCACATTTTGGTTTCAATCCACGACAAGGATTTTTGGGCAGGAAAGTAGCAGATGGGCAATTCAAAAGATACCGCATCCGGTATGATAAAACCTCTGACCCCGGACGTTGGAAAATTGATTTGGGGGCTGCGATGGGTATTCAGTCTGATTTGGGCAGCCCCATTCCCATCAAAGTCTTTGATGCGGTCAGCGAAGGACAACTGATCGGCGAAGCCCACTTAGGCACGCTCAACGTGACTGAAAGCGATATTTTAGGTAAAGATGTTTTGACCGATCAGTACACCGTTTATTGGGGCGAGCCCGTAGCTTTGCCTTTATCCCCGCTATTTGTTTATGGTGATTCTGTTGTTTTTTCATTGATGAAAAAAGCTTTTGACGATACTGTTGAATCAGGCATTTATCTTCATGACAACCGCGAAGTTTGCCGTTTTGAGTTAAAAATTGTGGGTGATAAGATTTTGATTTACGATACTCAATCGAATATTATGGTGCAAGGTGTTGAAGGCACAAGTGCTTTATCCATTGAGTGGGTATTGAAGATATTGCAACATCTTGCCCGTTGGCACCGCACTTTGGCGCTTCAAAATAAAAAATCTAAATTGAATGCTGCCAATGTTGATTTTAAAATGGTCATCCACGCCGAACAAGCAGAAGAAACAACGTTTACGGATTCTACTATTACATTGGAGTATGATGGTGAAAACAGGATACCGTTTAAAGCCATTTTTAGCAATAAAACTAAAGAATCTTTATGTATAGGCCTGTTATATCAGACCCCTCAGTATGGCATCATCCCGTTTTACTCCGACTCGCAACCTATCAAAAATGGCAATCCTGAGATAACGCTGTATGAAAATAATTTTTACTTGGAAGAGGGCATTGATGAAGAAATTGACACCCTGAAATTGATTGTTTCGACCAATAAAATTGACACCGACGTTTTTAGTTTAGAGGATTTGGTGATTGGTGAAATTATTAAGCCCGAAATAGACAGGGCAATAGCCTATGGATCAAGAGCTATCGGCGGTTCAGAACCCGACTGGTTGACTAAAACTATCACCATTCGCATTATCAGAAAAGGAAAGAACACAGTTGGCAAAAAAACAATTGACTTGGGCAATGGCATTACCCTTCAAGGGCATAGCAGTTTTTCAGCCGTTTTGAATAAAGCACCTTTGATACCTCAAACGCGGGGCGTAGATGACTTGCCAATCAGCCACCCTTATTTTACAAAAAATGATTTCAACTTTGAAATTGTTAATTTGGCTGCCGGAACAAGGGGCGATGATGAAAGTATATTAGAGTTCAGTGATATTGAAAACATTGAGTCTTTGAAATCGCAACCCCTTGAAATTTTGATTGACACCCGAAATACTGAAGGCCAGCTCCAAGAAGTCGGGGAGGGACTAATGCTGCCTTTTATTTTCGATGGTGAGGATTTTTTGCCTTTTGGGAAAACAGAAATCACCGAAAACGGGCAAATTAAGTGCTCTTTGACCCATATTCCGGAGGACAAAGCATTGGTTAAAACAAGGAGTTTCGGTAGCGCGATGCGGTTGGTTTTCATAAAATTTACCAACAAATTAGGCTTTGATGGTGAAACTCAATTGCTGCAATGGGTAGATTATACCGATAACGCCACTCGAAAGGCAGACGGTTTAAAAGAAAAAGTCAAAGCATCTAAAAAAATTCTGCTTTTAGTCCACGGGATTATCGGCGATACTAAAGACATGGCGAAGCCTTTCAAAATGGCTATCGATGGCGGTTGTTATGATTTGGTGATGACTTTTGACTATGAAAACCTAAATACACTGATTGAAGACAACGCTCGAATTTTAAAAGAAAAACTCTTAAAACTTGGATTTGGGGAAGCCGATGATAAAAAACTAACCATTGTAGCACACTCCATGGGTGGTTTGGTTTCTCGGTATATGATTGAACATTTAGGAGGTGATACATTTGTGGATAAACTCGTCATGGCAGGCACACCTAATGGCGGTTCAAAATTTGGGGATATTCCGGCTTATCTTAATTGGCTGACAGCCTTATTGGGCGTGGGTACTAAAATTTTCCCAAATGTTGTGACAGGTATCGCATCCATGTTTTTAAAATTGACAAAAGAGACTTTGATGATTGCGTTGGAAGAGATGAAACCGACATCTTCTTTTATTCAAAATTTAGCACAAGGAACACCCACTCAAGTCCCTTATATTGCTTTAGGTGGCAGTTTGGATAAATACTTAGAAACCGACGCGCAGGCAAAAGACTTTATGGATAAAGCCGCTGTGCAAGCGGGTGAATGGGTATATAAAAATGAACCTAACGATATTGCGGTGAGTGTGCAAGGTATTTTCGCTGTCAATGCTCTTGAAAAACGGGAGTTGGCGTGCCACCACCTGAATTATTTTGTTATACCTCAATCGTTGGAGGCATTAAAAAAGGCGATTGAATGTTAAAAAAAACATTTCATTTGATGAATACAAATTGATACGCCCAAAGAGGAAATAATTCTATGTCTACCTCTTATTGAGCCTTCAATATACAGATATTTGAAAAAACATGTAAACACAATACTTTTAAATTCTCTATAAAAATTTATCTTTGTATTAGCAATAAAATGACGCGATTCTAACATAAAAACAAAGACTTACACATCACAATTATGAGCAAACTTAACACCCAAAATGTAAACAAAAACACCAACCCTCGGCAACACCAAGATTTTGACAAAGTTCTTAAAAAAACTTTTGCTCGGGTGTACGCTTCTCTTATTCACAGATTATTAGGACTGGATCTTTCCAAAACTGTCAAATTGCCGACCACGTTTTCCAGAACTAAAGAAAAAAGACCCGACTTTGCCGTTAAAGTATCAACTGAAGTCAAAGGTGATCATATTGTCCATGTTGAATTTCAAGGACGAAATGATGAGAATATGCACAAAAGGCAACTGGGCTACTACAATGATTTTTATTGGGAATTCGACTTGCCCATTGTTCAATATGTCATTTACATGGGAATTGGTAAACACACTATGACAACCTCTATTATACATGAGTCGCTTCAATTTTCGTATAAAATGATTGTCTTGAATGAGATAGATGCTGATTTATTCCTCCATTCTGACAATCCCCATGAACTAATTTTAGCCATTTTATGTCATTATGACAAGAAAAAAGCACCCGATATCATTCACCAAATACTGGATAAGCTACAAAAATTAGCCCGCAATGAACGCGAACTCCATGAGTTCACAACAGATTTGGAAATATTATCGGGACTTCGTAAATTGCAATCTGAAACAAAAAAACAAGTTGATAAAATGCCAATAACGTATGATTTGACCAAAGACCCACGCTTCATTGAAGGTAAACTTGAGGGTAAACTTGAGGGAACGATTGAAGGGGAACTTAAAAAAGCACGCAAAGCCGTCATCAACCTACTCAAAAATAAAATTTTGGATATTGACCAAATTGCCCAGGTGCTGGAAGTTCCTTTAGATTTCATCAAAAAAATTCAAGACGAACTCAAAAAAAATCCGAATTTGAAAGCATAATATTCTCTTCGTATGCCGATATACTGTTCAAAGGGCTCCAATGAAGAGGAGTATCCAAAAAGCCGTTTCGACCAACATCGAAACGGCTTTTCATTTTTCCCCCGAGTGCTCGGGGTCACTCTTTACTACCTCACCACTACCAACCGCTTCACCTCCCTCACGCCCGCATTCGTCAGGCGCACGTTATATGACCCACTTTGCCACGCCGACACATCTATCGTCAAAGTGCCTGACTGACTTGATTGCGTCGAAGATAGAATGTAATTCGTCACCAACTGACCCGCTTCGTTGAAAACCTCGACGCTGAGTTGCGCGACAGTGGCGAGATTGTACCGCAAGGTCACGTCTTGTCGGGCAGGATTGGGGGAAATGTCCCAACCCGTTTTTTCATAAAAAGTGCCATTTTGCAAGGCTTCGGTCGGGGAAGATGTTGGCGTGTTTGGGGCTATTTTTGCCTTGTTTGCCAGTTGTTCTACATTTGACAGCGTAGTTAAAGATGATTGTAACGCTTGCGGCGGCGTAGCGGTGGGTGCTCTGATACCAGCTATCGAAGGCAGCATGGTCATCAAGCTATCACCTACTCCATTGCGAACGGTGAAGCAGGGAATACGCAAATCATCTTTATAAATGCCCAGCTTTTTCAGTTTAATGTCCTGTTTTTTATTGGAGGTGTGGATAAGGATAATGGCTTTGGCGCCGCTTCGCTGTATATTCATACACGTTTGGGTAACATCCACATCTTTGTTCAGCTCCATGACCACAATTTTATCCTTCAAATCCGGGGATATTTTGTCGGCACGGCGTTCGGCTTGGTGTTCATTCCATTTTTTGCCCGTGCTATCGGTGCGGGCGCCTGGTTTGAATACCATGACCGTATCAAATGCTCGTGCCATTGTACCGATA
>JANPGW010000468.1:0-31577 GCA_031424115.1 Saprospiraceae bacterium
CATGACCAACAAGCCCAATTTATCCGCCCAATACAACTTGCGGGGCACGTCCACTTTGATGTGAGTACGCAAACCGTTTAAGCCAATATTTTTACACAATTGGATTTCATTTTTCATAAAATCATCACTTGGAAAAGTATAAAAACCCTCGGGATGATAGGATTGGTCGAGAGTCAATTGGAGGTAAATCGGCTCATTATTCAAGGCAATGTAAGGATAAGCCGTGTTGGGTAAGTTCACCACCGAAATTTTACGCATCCCGAAATAGGATTTCACGACATCATCGCCAATCGAAATTTCAGCTTCATATAAAAACGGATCTTCTAAAGTCCATAAGCGCGGATTTATTATATTTATTTCAAAAGTGCCCTTATCCTTTCCTTTTGGAATAGTATTTTTTGAAATAACCACTATTTCAGGCGCTTTAATGCGGAAAGTTACTTCGGCATCGGCTTTCAATTCATTTGAGAGCGCCACTTCTACTTTTACCGTATTTTTATCAATATCGGGTGAAAAATGCAGGACATCCAGGTGCGTTTGTCCCCTACCCTCTAAGTAAATCGTTTGCCATATCCCCCGCGCATTGCCGTAGCCCTGCTTGCCATAAAGGGTGAAATCACGGCGTTTATCGTCCACTTTTATCACCAAATACTGAGGGGTATCGTATTTTACGTTTTTTAACTCAAAGGAAAATGGCGTGTAGCCCCCTTGGTGCTTGCCGAGTAAAACGCCATCTAACCAGACCGTCGTTTCCCAATCGGATGCCCCAACGGTGACAAAAACACGTTGGTTCGACCATGATTTGGGTACAGTTATCGCTTTTTTATACCAAGCTACATCAGCTTCATCTTTCACACCCGAAAGCGGTGCGCCCCACGGAAAAGGCACGTTTATCTTTTTTGAAAAAGCAGTATTACCCGTTTCCCATTTTTTATTTAAACCGATATTTAGGCTATCAAATTCAAAATCCCACGAGCCATTGAGATTGAGCCAATTGGCTCTTTCAAAATCAGGGCGGGGATGCTCGGGCAACGGAATTTGCTGGGCGAATAGGCGAAGAGAAAGGCATAGAAGAAAAATTGTGTAGTTAGTTTTCATACAATTTGGGTATTGATTTTTATTAAAAAAGTAAATTTAAAACCCTGTAAATTAAACAGGATGCTAAATTAAACTTTTTAAATAAAAAATAGCATAATGCCCAAATAAACAGCGCCCACACATACCATAGAGCCTAATCCAAATATGACTGTTCGGCGAAGATTTTTAGACCCCCTCAGTATAGCAATGATTAATTTGACCACAGTGTTCACCGTTGTGGCAATAATAATGACATTCACGGCTATTTCCACGCTGATATTTTGAAATTTAGAAATGCTGATTGTCAGAGCATCCACATCGGCTAAACCACCCACAACTCCCGTCAAATAAACACCGCCGGAGCCCAACCATTGGTTAGAATAAAATAGCATCAAGCCCACGCCCACGTATAATAATCCAAAACCCAGAGCACTCAATATATTCAATGGGCTACCAAAATCAATCTTTGTTGAAGACTCTTGATCTTTATCTTTTTTTTGTCGAATAAGATAATACGCATATAAACCGCCGGTGAGGGTCATCAATAATGCGGGAATCAATAAAGGCAGAACTAAATGTCTGTTAAAAAGGATAGTGAGAAAAGTTACTCGCAAAAAAACCAGCGTACATGCCAAGATAACACCAATGGCATAACTTTCGGAAAGGGCTTCATTCTCTTTACTTTTTGACGAAAATACCCAAGTAATGGCAGTGCTCGAATATAAACCACCTAACAAAGCTGTCAATATAATACCTGTATCCGCACTTAAAAAGCGCATCAACATATAACTGACAAAGTTGAGTGTTAAAACCACCAATACCACTATCCCAATGTCAAAGAGATTTAAAAAATTGTAAGGTTCCAAAGGGATATTGGGCAAAATAGGGATGATAAATAATGCGAGAATAATAAATTTGACAAAAGCAAAAAGCTCTTCGTTAGTAATTTGTTTGATATAAAACTTTAATTTGCTTTTGAGCGAGAGCAGTGTCGTGGTCACTGCCACCGTAGCAAGGGCTTCTTTGTACAATGCCATACCCGACATGATGCCTAAACCAAAAGTGACCAAAAGTGCCATTTCTGTTGTTATACCCGCTTTTTCATTGGTTATATAAAAAGAAATGGCGACGAAAATAAAAACACCTAAAACAGACGCAATCAAAATCCAAGGCATCGTTTGACCTAAAAGAGCCATCACACAACCCAAAATAGCCGTGATTGGAAACGTTCGAATACCGGCATAAGGTTCTTTTTCTGTTGAGTTAAATTCACGTTCCAAGCCGATAATCAAACCGATAGCTGTGGAGGTCATTAGACTCTTGAAAAAGGGAGAAAAAATTTGAGATAAGGTTTCTTGCATACTGAGATTGTCATATTTTCCCCTAAGATAAGTCGGAAACCTTAAAATATCAAGTTTTCTGTCTGGCTTAAGTTAAAAGCTTTTTTAACTCTTATCTTCTTTATGCAACACTAAAATAGGAATTTCAGTATTCCAAATGAGTGAATCGGTTACACTTGCATGAGAGAAATTTTCCCAGAATGCATAATGGTGTGTAGCGGCAATGATTAAACCGGCATTATGTTTTTCGCGATAAACATCAATACCGCCGCGAGTTGAAACAAAATCTAAATCCGACACTTCAAAAGGAATATCCAGTTTTTTAACTTCACTTCTAATATCTGGCATGGTTGAGGCTCCTGCATTATTGACGTGTACAAAATGGAGTTTTGAACCCATTACGTGTGTTAAAAATGCCGCGGATTGAATAAAGTGCTCCCCAGATGATTCTTTGGATAATGCAAAAATGATATCACTTATGCCCTTAAATTTCACTTTTTCAGGAATGACCAATACAGGACAAAAAGCTTTATGCATAACCAAAGCAGAAATACCACCGAACACTTTACTAAAAAGACCTGTCTCTCCTTTTGCTCCCACCACAATCAAGTCACAGTCATCCGTTTTTGACATTTCAATTAATCGATCACCGGCAAAACCGGGATAGGCTTCGCATTCGACCGATGGATTGTTGGCAAATTTTTTCAAATCTTTCAACATTTGTTGATTCAATTGTTCCGAATCCGGAATATATTCGGGGAAACCTGCCTGACTTGAGTTAATCGGAATGCCGTACACATGAATCAGTCGTACTTTTGCTCCGACAATTTGAGCCAAATCTTGCGCGTATTTAAAGGCTATTTTTGAATTTTTTGAAAAATCTGTCGCAACAACAATTGTTTTTAATGCATCCATAATCAAATATTTTTTATTATAGTTATTATAGTAAATAAGGATTTATCTCAAATTGACCCTTTTTACGGAATAACTAAGATGATAAAAATCATTGTAGATAATGATATTGGGTTGATATCAACTATTTTCGGACATCTTCAATGATTTGACCTTGTTTTCATAATCTTTCAAAATATCTTCAAATGCATCATTTTTAAGTTCGACAATTTTTGCTTTCACCCATTCTCTGAGTTTTTTATCTTGTCTAAAATCTTCTACACCTAAGTTTTTTTCAAGCACTTTTTCTCTTTTTTCAATATAACTTTTGAAAAACGGATTCAATCGAAGCGCATTGATGGCATCTTGAGTCAAATCCGGATATTGTGCTGTTAAATCCCTGATTTTATTGTTTATTTTCAACACTTGCTCATCCTGTAAGGCCTCAAGTTGTTGCTGAATATATTCTTTATGTTGATTTTTTTTAGCTTGTTCTTCTTTAGCATCTGTAAAATCTTTTCGCAAGGCTTCAATAAAAAAACCGGATAAACTTTTCACTTTCCCTTCTTGTTTCGCTCTCATTGTCACCCGAATGGCTTTACTCAGCTGCCCCTCAGTATAATGATTCAATTCATTCAGAAAAACGGTCGGAGAGACACCAAACTCACCGACAACAACATTTTGAAACTGCAAAAACAACTTGTCTTTTTCGGATTGTTGGCTTAAATTTTCGGATTTCTCATCAAGAGGGATTGCCAAAGGAAGGGTTAAAATACCTTTGTTCGGACTCACATCTTTTTTATACGGTTTGGCTTCTTCTTTATTTTTCGACTTAAAGAAAAACAATAAACTATCCACTTTTTTGCCAATTTTTTGTTTTTCAATGTGCGTTATTGTCAGATCCGTATGTTGGTTAATATCTCTATAAGCAGGTTGTATCACTTTCTGATAAAAATTGGCAAACAAAGGATACTCTGTCGTGATTTCAAAAATACGTTTGAGATATTCAATATCAAGGCTTCTCTTACCGATGTTTTCATATTGCTTCAAATGTTCATATATTCTCAGGGTATAACTGCTTTTAAATTTGATGATATTGCGCATATCATAGGTGGTAAAACGGCTTTTCAACTCAAGAAGTAGAGGTTTCATTTCCGGTTCGATAGAAATATCCACGTATTCATTCGCTTCTCTCCTATTCTCATCAATCATTTCTTTCATAACATCCGCTTTACGGATAATATGGTAAATCTGTTCCCGTATAGCCCCATCGTGCTCATAGTTGACGTAAAATTTTTTATTCATCAAGCTACGAGTCGCTTGCCTCAAATATTCGTAAGCATCACCATTGTTGATTTCAAATTCTTTAATAATGTCTTTTAAATAAATGCGATAGACTCTGAAATCTTCATCTTTATGATGAATTTCACCCAAAACAGTAGTAAAAACGCGTGTTTCCCAAATATCAAATCGATACCTTGCTTCTATAAGGTCGTTGGCTTTTTTAATCAGTTTAAGCCCTTTGTTCTTTTTAGTTTTGATACTCATAGTTCAATTGTCATCTGTAATGAATAGGATATATATATTTTATTCTTACAACTATAACCAAATACTAACTATCTGCTTATCATTATATCTTATCCATTCGTTTTTGGTTATAGTTGAGAGCATATTGATGTGATTAATGTCTTTTAGAATGATTAATGGTCATTTAAAGGCAAATTAATAATGCTAAACTCTTAGCATTAGCGCTAAATTTCGAATCTAATCAATTCTTCAATAAAAGTATTCGTTTTTGGTTATAGTTTTTGGTTATACTTAGCTTTTTTTAGCTAACTAAAAAGCGCTTAATCTTTCTTTTGTTGTGACGATTGAGCGAAATATGGCTATCATAATGCCGGAAATTCTATTAAAAAATACTATCAAGCTTCAAAAAACATGAATTCAACACTATGAACTTATAATTATGCCACAAAATAGTAAAAATATTATTCTCCAAGTATAACTTGAGTAAAATAAGGGTATATTTAGCAATTAGTTATAGTTGTGTTCGCTTTTAGTTATAGTTCTTTCGTTTTTAGTTATAGTTGGCTTCGTTTTTGGTTATACATACGCTCGTTTTTAGTTATAGTTGAGCTCGTTTTTGGTTATAGTTCTTTCGTTTTTGGTTATACATACGCTCGTTTTTAGTTATAGTTAGCTTCGTTTTTGGTTATAGTTAACAGTATAACTATCTAATAATCAACAAGTTATAGTGATTTAAAAACAAACAAAAGTAAAAAGAATGAAACTATCTTTAAAAGAATAAAACAACAACAAAATCAAAATATGATGATGATGATTTTTATTGATTTATTTATTTATAGTAATTATTTATCGAATCAGAGGTATAAAACCCTCCCCTTTTGCGGGCGTCCCCTCCCTTGTTCTGATTTTTAACAATGGGTTCGTTGGCAATAATCAATAATATAATATTCTCTATTTTATGCTATCTGTTCAGTAAGAAAATAACGGGAACTAAATATTTATTGCACCTTCTTATGCTTGATTACTGATTGTTTATATAATGGTTTAAAAGCAACTTAAGAATTTGTCCGCGAACAGTAGAGAAATTGCTATCTGCATCTTTCCGAATCTGTTCAAAAAGCCACAATGGAATATCCATTGCAAAACGGTGAATCTCTTCGGTATTGGTTTTTTTTCTGCCAGCTTTCTTTAATTCTTTGACGGGCTTAGGCGTTTTGACAATTGCTTTGACTTCACGTTTAGGTTTTTCCTCGTCCTCTGTCGGCTCAGCTAATACTTTTTCCACTTTTTTTTCCTCCCTGATTTTTTGGGTCAAGGCGTCAAAGTCAATATCCTCATTTTTTTTAGGTAAAATCTTTTTTATTGTTTTCATATCTTTTTACAAGTTTTAATATTTATACTAATAGATTTATATCTATACAATTCTTTACAAATAAAATTACATCAATTTGTATTTAATTGTAAAATTTTCTTTTCTATTTTACTTTCTCCTTTTTTTTAAAAACACTTTTTCATTGCTAAACCTTCGAAGGTTTTACTCCAATACTTTTACCCCCTCAAGCTTTTTGCAAAAGCTCTTCAATCTCATTCACCAATTGTTGCACTTCGTCTTTTGCTTTTTCGTCTTTATATTCCAACACACTCAAACCTTCTGTAAAAGTATCTTTGTAAGCCAACCTGTCGAATAGCCTACTGGCTAATAATTTAATGTCATAACTCTCCACTGCTTCCGGAATTTCAGTGATAAGTCGGTTTCTCTGTACCCGATTGATGACCACAGCCCCAATGACACTACCGCCCATCTCCTCTTTCATAATTTTTATCTCTTTATACTTTTTGAAAAAGGTTTCAAAACCGCGATAATCAATCAGACTGGGTGTAATAGGAATTAAAACCAAATCGCTCACGCCAATCATGTATTGGGCGAGTTCAGATAGCTGGGGTACACCATCTATCACCACGATGTCAAACTTGCCTCTGAGCGCCTTAATTTCGCCTGTAAACTGTTTTTCAGAGATACTGACAACTGTCACTTCCGTCTCCGGCTTGTCTCGGTTGTCTCTCCACTCGGTTGCTGACCGTTGTTCGCGGTCGCTGTCCACTAAGCACACACTGTATCCTTTCAGTGCGAAGCCGACGGCTACGTTGACAGCTACAGTTGTTTTTCCTACCCCGCCTTTCAAATTTGTTACTGATATGACCATAATTCTTGTAATTAAATATGATTAGATTTGCAATGGTTAAGATTTAATTATAAAAATATAAATTGATTTGCAAAAATATAAATTGATTTGTAAAAATCATAATTAATATAAAACAATTTACATTCATACAATTAAATATCAATAGTTATAAAAAAATATAAATTAATGCAATTTTATTTGTATAAAATTGTAAACAATTATTCTATTGTGAAAAGAGTATAGAGGTGACACAAGAAAATTTTTGTTTTCTGAGATCACTGATAAATGATTATATTTGTAAACCCCCATGGTTTATTTTTGATAGTCAACCTGAAACATCTTTTATTTATTGAATTTTCCTATCGTCATGTACCATTTTTATTTATATCCATTATCCGGTATTTGGGTTTATCTCATTATTCTGCTCACTACTTTTTTGGTGCGTATCCTTTCAATTATCCAATTGAACAGGGAGATAAATAAGGAGGAGAAACCCTCAGAAGGATTCAATTCCGTTTGGGACAAAGTCATCTCAGCAATTTTAGATTGGCTAAGTGTTTTGGGTAGTAATTGGTATTTGCTATTTGGCCTTTGTTTGATGGCTTATTTGTTGTGTTACACGCAGGTAGGAATTGACATTACGGAATATATGATTGAAAAAAGGAGCGGAAGGAATTATATGAGTAATGTTTTATATCTTATAATGTTGTATTTTACCTCCTTTATTTGGGCTATCGCTAATTGGATAACCCCTCAGTATGACATGACTCAGCGAGAAATTAAGCCTCTCCACAATGAAATTCAAAAGACAGGACACCGCATTTTGGGGGCAGCTGTTTTTTTTATCGTGTGTATGTCGTTGGGTTTGGCCGGTAATGCCGCTGATGATAATAGTTACCCGGTCTGGTACATAGCCTTTATTGCCCTTTATTTTGCTTTATTAGCCAAATTGGTTCTTTCTGATTTTACCAAGGGGTTGCAGAATCCTACAACTCAAAAATTGGATGATGGCCAACTTATGGTACATGACAAACGCATTATCCCCAAACCTTTTTATTGGTGGACATTTTCGGTTGTGGTAGTCAATGTCATTATGGTTTTATTTATCGGTTCTTTTATAACCACATATAATGATATACCGATTAAGCTTTTGGGAAATATTATTGGATTGAGTTTTTTGCCATTCGGTGTGTTATTTTGGATATTGGCATTGTGGTTTGATACCTATTTATCGGATAAAGAAATGGTTTTCAGGCAAACAGACCGTTCAATGCGTCAATTGTTTTGGCGTTTTGCCATAAAGGTCACTAATTGGAGCGGAAGGAAAAAAATAAAAGGTGGTTATTATAAACGGGAAATTATCTACTGTCTGGCTTATCGCTTGGTTGTGGGTATTGGTTTTTTTGTGGCAGTTATCATGACCTTTGCACCTAACATTCAGCCTTTTCACCCATTTTTTGTCATGACATCCGGCATCAGTTTTTTTCTTATCTTAATAGATTTATTGTATTTTGCTAATTACAAAAAACACCTTTACTTTTTAAGTTTAGGTAAAACAGGTTGGGTTGGTAAAAGTGCGCAAGTGGGTGTTTTTATTATTAGCGTTTTTTTGTTGGTTTGTCTTTTTTTTATTAACAGTGATTTCCACTATAACCCTTTGCTTTCAAAAAGCGTCACTAACCGAGAATCAATTGGCGATGCTTTTAAAAATTGGGTTGATACTGATTCCACATTTATTGATGCGTTGCCTGAAGGAGCAGAGTATCCTTTATTCATTTTGGCAGGGCAGGGTGGAGGCTCGAGAGCTGCATATTGGATGGGTCAGACCCTCATGAATTTGGATGCTTATACTGATGGGGTGTTCAAACGACATTGTTTTGCAGTGAGTGCCGTTTCAGGAAGCGCACCTGGTACAGCGGCTGTTTTGGCTTATTGGAAAAAGTATGAAAAAACACCCCCTGATTTTGTCCTCCGCTCAGTTTTTATTAAAAATATTTTTAATAAAAACTTTGTCAGCAGTGGTTTAGCCGGGAACTTTTTTGGCGATTTTTTCAGAAAACAAATTCCCACCCGATGGTTACCCATCAAAGATCGCAATCAACGATTGCAGGAAGAAGAAGCCTGGTGTGTTCATCGCGCTTTGTATGAGCCGGAATTGGTGCAGGAAGATTTAATGTATGCTTTTAAAGACATAAGCGGAGAGGCACACCGAGAGGACTCTACATGGTTTTTTCACCAATCTTTTCTGTCTGTTTATTATGATTCTTTAGGTCAACTGAAAAGCCGCTTGCCATATCTTTTTACCAACACGTGTAACGTGCAAACCGGAAAACGCGGCATTGTTTCACCCGTTACAGTTGACCCTTCTGTATTTGTTGATGTTATTGATGTTTTAAGTCCAAAGGGTAGGAGAGATACGGTGATTAACCTAACGATAGGTCAATCTGTGAATATATCTGAATTGTTCCCTATTCTGTCCGCATCTGCTTCTGTTGATGGGTTCAATTATGTTGATGGCGGGTTGTATGAAAATTATGGTTTGACAACAGCTCTGGAGATTTTTGACGCTTGCCAAAAACAACTCAATAATTACCAACAAAATAAGGATTCCCGAGTTGCACGACGTTTCGGCAAAGTAAAAATGTACATTGTGGCAGTTATCAATGCCCAGTGGGGCATGCCCCCGATTCAACCGGTCAATCAATTGTTTGCCCCCATTGAGGCTTCTTATAATGCGCATTTTAGTGGTTACTCCGAAAAAATTCGGTATGATGTCCAACACCGGTCTGATTTGCCGTACAGTGAAATTGTGTTCGATAGGGGTGTAGTACCGCTGACACGTGTTCTGACAGAAAGGAATATCAAAGCCCTGGATGAGACTTTAATCGTAAAACTTAAAAACGATACAATGATTGTCAGTCGCTTACGTCGTTTATATCATATGAAAGAATAAAATGAGACATTTCGAAAATCAGATAGCTCTCAAATAATCATATAAGTCATCTTGTTCGGTGAGTTCCATTCGTTTTTTCATCCGATATCGGCTTTGTTGAACGCCCTTAGCTGAGATATTTAGTAAAGCGGCGATTTCTTTGGTACTAAGATTCAAGCGTGTTAAAGCGCAGATTCTTAAATCATTTTGCGTGAGATTGGGATGTTTTTTCAGAAGTTCTCCGGTAAAATTTTGATTGACTTGATCGAAATAAATATTGAATTGTTCCCAACTTTCTTCGCCTTGAATTTCAATGTCAAGTTGATTTTTTAATCCCCTCAGTACTTTAGCTTTGTCAATATCCGTTGCTCTTCGATAGTCTTCAAGTTTATCTTTAAAATCAATCAAAAACTCATTTTTATGCGCCATTTGGACTGCTTTTGACATCAGTTCAGAGTTTTTAATTTCTACTTCACCCGCTAATTTTTCGTTGTGCAATCTCAATATTTCTCTTTCCGATTCCAACACTTTTTGCTGTAAAGCCATTTCTCGACGGTTCAGATAAATAGATAAGACCAACCAAGCTAACCCTAATAAAGCCAGAATCATCAATATTTTAAACCATAAAGTCATCCAAAAGGGGGGCAAAATATTGACTTTTATGATAGCTTCTTCGCTCCAGATGTCATTGCTGTTGGTGCCTTTAGCCCTGAAAGTATAGCTGCCCGGATCAAGATTCGTGTAGGTGATAAGGCGTTGTTCGCTCGTAGTGTTTTGCCAATCAGGGTCAAACCCATCCATTTTATAGGCGTATTGATTTTTGTTAGGCTCGGTAAAATCTAATGAGGCAAATTCAATGGAAAAAACATTGTCGGAATAAGAGATATTAATTTCTGATGCATTTTCTAAGGCTTGGGTCATATAGGTGTTTCCATTGACTAATTTGCCTGTGCCGACAGAAACATTGAAAACCTTGAAATCAGTGAAAATAAGCTTAGGTTTTACTGTATAATTCCGTATCCATTCAGGATTGATAACAGTCAAACCGTTAATGCCGCCAAAATACATTTCGCCTTCGGTAGAACGGGTGGCAACCATAGAATTGAATTGGTTGTTATTGTCATTTTGATGAAAATCAAAATTTAAAAAAGTTTTATTATCCGGATTAAAAAGCGCTAACCCTTTAAAAGTACTCAGCCATAACAAGCCGTTTTTATCTTCCGAAATCCCCATCACGGCATTTGAAATCAAACCCTCCTTAGTGGTAAAATGCTTAAAAATGCCATTTTCATACAGGTCTAAGCCACCGCTCTCTGTCCCAATCCACAATCGTCCTTTACTGTCTTCAAAAAGGCTGCGCACATCATTGGCGTTGATGCTTGGGTTGTTGCCCCTGATTGAGGCTTTCTCATTATGAAAGAAACGGATAAAAGAGTTTGTGTTCCTATCGTAAAAGTTCAAACCATTGCTTTCAGTGCCGACCCACAAATTATTTTTTTTATCAATAAAAATAGTGACAATATCATTGCTTGAAATTGAAGTAGAGTCATTTGGGATGTGATAATAACGAGTAAAACGTCCGTCTTCCGGTCTAAACACATTCAAACCATTGCGTTCGCTGGCAACCCAAATGCGTCCGTCCTGATCTTCGGCGAAACTCCAGATGTTATTGCTACTGATACTGAGGGGGTCGCTGGGATTGAATCTGAAGCGTTTAATAGTGCGTTCACTTTGGGGGTCAAACAAATCCAAACCATCGTTAAAATAGCCCAACCAAAGACGCTTTTTGCTATCTTCAAAAATCGCTCTGACCACCATCTCATTGTTTATCGGGTTATAACCAATAGATTCATTATTAATTTTACTAAAAGTGCCGGAAGCTCTGTTGAATTTATTCAAACCACCACCATCCGTACCGACCCAAATTTTCCCATTATTGGACTCACAGATGGCAATAACGGAGCGGTGCGTCAATTCACCTTGTCTCATTCCGCTGTGGGTAAAATTATCAAACCGCGTTTTATGAGCTTTAAAAACATTCACCCCTCCATTGATAGTGCCAATCCAGATATTTTCGTCTTTGTCAATAAAAACGCAGTAATGGGCATTGGCATTCAACCCACCTTGATTTTGGTAAGTATTGGTATACACCCGAAAAGTTTCGGTCAAAGGGTCATAAATATTCAAACCACCGCCATCGGTTGCGAAAAATAGTTTTCCGTCTTTAGTTTGCGCAATACCGAGTACATTCATAGAATTTAAGCCTTTATTGTCGGTTCGGCTGGTAAAATGACGGAAGGTTTGCGAAGCGATATGGTAACGAAACAGCCCCATGTTTTGAGTGCCAATCCATAAATTACCCTTGCCGTCGAGATGTAAGGCTTTGCGGAAATCAATATACTCATTGGGCGAAGCAAAGGGAATGGGCGCAAAATATTTGGTTGACGGTTCAAACCGATAAATCAATGTACCGGCAGAACTCAACCAAATTGTTCCGTCTTTATCTTCTACAACAGCTGATATTGTATTATCTTGTAAGGCGCTGTTGTGGGTGTCAAAATGCTCCGCCGTTTGCGTTAAAGGATTATAAATCAAAAGTCCTTTGCCTACCGAACCAATCCAAATGCGGCCTTTTTTATCTTCCAAAATTGTTTTTATCCAAGCCCCTGAAATTGATTTAAAGGCAGGGTGGTTTTTTAAATTATAATAATTGCCAGTTTGCCCGTCTTTCACATTAATTCCTTCCGACTGCATCCCTATCCAGAGATTCCCTTTTTTGTCTTCGAGCAAACATTCTACATTCTTGTCTTTAAATCCGCTTTCTCCCTCTTGCGATTGCTTTATGACGCGACAAACATAACCGTCAAAGCGCACCAAACCGTCCTGTGAACCAAACCAAAGAAAACCGTTTTTATCTTGTATAATGCAATGAATGCGGTTGTGGGGCAACCCATTTTGAATAGTGATATGTTCAAATCGCAAGTTGTCGGGTTGAGCTGGAAGCCTAACACAACAGAATAAAAATACAATCAATAGCCTCATTTGGGAAATTCTCATAAATTGTTCACATCAAGATGAGTAAAGGTAATAAAATTCTTTTGGTTGTATATCTTCACAGAAATATCAAATCAAGAAGCTAATTCGGATAACATCATATTTTATTTGACATAACCGACTGGAGTTTCCTTATAAAAGCATATCTTTTGGCGCAAATCAGTCTTTTTTTAGGGTGTCGTAGCTTTGTAGAAGGTGTTTTTTAGGATAAAATATGAAAAAGATGAAGATTTGTACCATCAAATTTAAAAACACAGCCGAGTAATAATCAAATGGAATTTAAATTAATAAAAAAGTATTAAAAAATGGACAATCAATTAGAAAAGATTAACACCGTCATTTACGACACGTCAAAAGAAGCCTCTAAAGTTGTGGCAAGTAAAATAGCCGACCTTATCAAAAGCAAAGCCAAAAAAGGTAAAATGTGTGTTTTGGGTTTGGCTACCGGTTCGACACCTACTTCTGTTTATGCTGAACTTATCCGCTTGCACCAAGAAGAAGGGTTGAGTTTTAAAAATGTCATCACCTTCAACCTTGACGAGTATTTCCCCATCCAACCCAATGCTTTGCAAAGTTATGTTCGCTTTATGAAGGAACACCTTTTCGATAGCATTGATATTTTACCCGAAAATATACATATCCCTGACGGAACTTTGGTAAAAGAAGAGGTATATGAGTTTTGTAAAAAATATGAAGAAAAAATAAAAAAATTCGGGGGATTAGATCTCCAAATTTTAGGTATTGGTCGGACGGGTCATATTGGTTTCAACGAACCCGGTTCCGGCATCAATTCTCGAACTCGGATGGTGACGCTCGACCACCTAACTATTATGGATGCCGCCAGCGACTTTTTCGGAGAGGAATATGTACCCCGCAAAGCCATCACCATGGGCGTCGGGACTATCATGGAGGCAAAACAAATCCTCCTCATGGCTTGGGGAGAGGGCAAATCGCACATTATCAGAAAAACAGTCGAGGGTGACATCAGCGACCACGTTCCGGCAACTTATTTGCAAAAACACGCCGATACAACCATTTACTTGGATGCCGCCGCCGCTTGTGAGTTGACGCGCTACAAAACCCCATGGCTTGTCAGGGAATGTGATTGGAATGATGACCATCTGATAAAACGCGCCTTGATTTGGCTGAGCCAAAAAGAGAAAAAACCAATTTTGAAATTGACTACCAGAGACTATACAGAAAATGGTATGAGCGATTTAGTCACTGAGTATGATAGTGCTTACAATATTAATCTCAAAGTATTCAACCAATTGCGCCACACTATCACCGGTTGGCCCGGTGGTAAACCCGGGGATAATAATGCCAATCGCCCCGAAACATCTTCGACATTTCCAAAAAGGGTTATTATTTTTAGTCCCCATCCCGATGATGACGTGATTTCGATGGGTGGAACGTTTATTCGTTTGAGTGATCAAGGTCACGAAGTGCACGTTGCTTATCAGACATCAGGCAATATAGCTGTTTTTGACGATGATGTCGTGCGTTTTGCGGATTTTGTCAATGATTTTAATGAAATGTTCCATCTCGATAGCAATGTGACGCAAACAATGTTTGAGGATATTCAAATGAAACTCCGCGATAAAAAAGCCGGCGAAGTTGATGCGTCGGTAGTTCAAAGAATCAAAGGTTTGATTCGGAGAGGTGAAGCCAAAGCCGGATGTCGTTATGTGAGCGAAAAAGTAGTACCGCACTTTCTGGATATGCCCTTTTATGAAACCGGAACGGTAAAAAAGAAACCCCTTAGTACCGCTGATATTGAAATCATCAAAGATCTTTTGAGAGATGTTCAACCGCATCAAATTTATGCAGCCGGAGATTTGAGCGATCCGCATGGAACTCACCGCGTTTGTCTTGATGCTATTTTCAAAGCCGTTTTAGAGTTGAAACACGAACAATGGATGAAAGATTGCAGTGTTTGGTTGTACCGTGGTGCCTGGCATGAATGGGAAATTGAAAATATTGATATGGCCGTCCCGATTAGCCCCGAAGAATTGTTGCGCAAACGCCGCGCTATCTTCAAACACCAAAGTCAAAAAGACCGCCCGCTTTTCCCGGGCAGCGATGCGCGCGAGTTTTGGCAAAGAGCAGAAGAGCGCAACCGGGGCACTGCTACGGCGTTCGATGCCCTCGGGTTGCCCGAATACGAAGCCATTGAAGCGTTCAAAAGATGGCTTTTTTAAAGTTGTTTTTTGAGATAGAATGAGTTGTTTAGTTTTATAAATACTTTTTTATCGTAATGTGGGGGTGTAAAGATAGATAAACGTCTATTTTTACCCCCCTCAGTATATTGAGCGTTCGGTGGGGAAAAACAGTTTTATAGAGGTGGTTTTTTACTCCACCATGTAGCCAATAAAGAACCTGTTGTGTTCATAATGGGGCCGAACAAGGCTGCTGCTAACCCGACGGTCGCCACTTTCCCCATTTGCAAAGCCAATCCGGAAGCCAATCCGGCATTTTGTAACCCCACTTCAATGGCGACAGTTCTACAACTTTGCTCGTTTAAGCCGAACAATTTGCCACCCCAATATCCCAAAAAATACCCCAGAATATTGTGCATCAAAACGGCAAAAATTAAAACACCGCCTATTGAAAGCAAAGAGTCGCGTCCCGCTGCAGTGATGATAACGATGATGAGCGCAATACCTATCATAGAAACAACGGGTAAAACGCGATTCAAAAATTGGACGTATTTTCCTGTAATACGATTCGCAATTAAACCCAACACAATTGGTAAAATAATCATTTTTAATATATCCAACATCATTGACCAAAATTGGATTTCAATGAATTGTCCTCCCAGCAGTTTCATCAAGGCAGGTGTTAATAAAGGGGCTAAAAGCGTGGCGATACCGGTAATGGTGATGGATAAAGCCACATTGGCTTTAGCAATGTATGACATCACATTGGAAGCCAATCCGCTTGGAGAACAACCAATAAGAACAATACCAGCGGCTATTTCAGGTGGAAAACTGAAAATATTGGCAATTGCGAATCCGACCACAGGCATGATTGTAAATTGACAGAGCAAACCGACAATGACCGCTTTAGGCATTTTTACGACGTTGACAAAATCTGCCCAACTCATAGTGATTCCCATCCCAAACATGATGATTTGGAGCAATGGAATAATGAGCTTTTTTAAGGGAAACCCGTTGATTTCGATGAAATATTGCGGAAAAATTAAAGAAATGACAACCGCACAAACGATTGAAAGTGTAAAAATATAATTCTTCATACTTTGGTTTTTTAAATCACATCAGCTTTGTTTTCAAAAAGGCAATCCAGCAACACTATCTGATTGTGGGCACGGTTTAAGTTGTGTTCCGGATATTTTGCCCCATAATATACATCATCGTTTAAATAATCGGTCAAAAAACGCAAGGCTTGCATATAAATCATGAATGCTCCGGCATAAAAAAAGTATTGCTTTTCGGTCTGAGTAAGTACATCTTTCATTTCGCTAAAATATCCATCCACAATGGCTTTATAAAAATCTTTGCGGACATGGATTTTCGTAAAATCGGTCTCTTCTTCGCTGACGGGAGAGAGATACGTTCGCATCATATCGCCCACATCGCTGATAAAATAACCGGGCATCACAGTATCCAAATCAATCACACACAAACCTTTGTCTTGGGCATCAAACAAAACATTGCTGATTTTGGTATCGTGATGGGTTATGCGCAGTTTGAATTCAGGATTGGATTTCAGGGTTTTATATGTTTTTACAATATCGGCGTGTTCCAACAAGGTTTTTATCCGGGCGTCTGATTGTTGTATCCTTTCTGTATTACCGGTTTTAAGGGCTTTCAAAAACTGTTGATAGCGCAACTCAATATCGTGGAAATGTGGAATCGTCACTTTCACTTGACTCATATCCACGTCGGAAAGCAAACGCGTAAAACGCCCGAACTGCACGGCAGCTTCAAAAGCTTGTTCGGCTGTCTCAACCACATCTTTAGAATGTGAACCCAACACAAATGGAAAGAGACGGAAATAGCCTTCGCCTTTTCGATAGACCATATCTTCGCCTTTTAATGTCAAAACCGGCGCTACGAAAAAATAATCGGGATGATGCTTTTTCAATGATTCGGCAATCAGACGGATATTTGAAGCAATATTACGTGGCTTTTTGAACACAGAATGATTGACACGCTGTAAAATATAGGTTTTGTTGCCCCCCGAGGTTTCGGGATAACATCCGTTCAGTATCCAAGTATAATTGATAAGCCCTGAGCCGAAGGTTTCTATTCTAAGAGAATCCTCGGAGAGTCCGAAAGCTTTCATTATGGGTTTAAGTTGCATAAAATCTGAATTTGTTGCTAAAATATATCAATTTGTTCGGGTGAATTACATTATTGTTGTTTAAAATTAAAGATATGGAAAAAGATATTAAAAGTGATTCAATTGACACAAAATAATCTTATTTTGCAGCCTTAACTACAACCCTTACATCGTCTATTTATGTATCCAAATATAGTCATCGAGTCATTCAAAAAGCATTTTAACAGCCCTCCGCAGCTTGTTGTCCGTGCCCCAGGTCGCATCAATTTGATTGGTGAACATACCGATTATAACGCCGGTTATGTACTTCCAGCAGCCATAGATAAAGCCGTTTATTTCGCAGTATCCCCGCGAGAAGATGATGAATGCCATTTTATTGCCTACGATTTACATGAATGTTTGAAAGTTTCTTTGAAGGATTTAAAGAAGTCAGAGAAGCTGGATTGGGCGAACTTTTTGATGGGTGTATTGGATGAAATCCAGAAAAATATCTCAGACACTGACGCACCGGCTATGCTGAGGGGGGTCAATTTGGTGTTCGGAGGTGACTTGCCAAGTGGGGGAGGAGTGTCTTCGTCCGCCGCCATTGAGAACGGAATTGGCTTTGCGGTGAATGAATTGTTCCATCTGGGATTGTCCCGTTTGGATTTATTAAAAATTTCACAAAAAGCGGAAAATAACTTTGTCGGAATGAATTGCGGCATCATGGACATGTTCGCTTCCATGATGGGCAAAAAGAATGCAGTGATTCGTTTGGATTGTCGCAGCCTTGATTTTGAATATTTTCCGTTCAATGCACCCGATTACCGTCTTGTTTTATGCAATACAATGGTGAAACATTCGCTCGTGGACTCTGAATACAATACCCGTCGAGCGGAATGTGAAGAAGGCGTTTCGATACTTAAAAAACATGATCCCTTAGTACAAACCCTTCGGGATGTCAAGATTGACTTTTTAGCAAAACACGCAACCGATTTGAGGGAAGTTGTTTTCAGACGCTGCAAATATGTGGTAGAAGAAATTGAGCGCGTGGAAAATGCGTGTGAAGCTTTGAAAAAAAATGATTTTGATACTTTTGGTAAACTCATGTACGAAACCCACTGGGGCTTGCAGCATGACTACGAAGTGAGTTGCAAAGAGTTAGATTATTTAGTAGAAAATGCCAAGCATACTGAGGGGGTATCAGGAAGCCGTATGATGGGCGGTGGTTTCGGCGGTTGTACTATTAATTTGGTAAAAGCCGATAGGGTAGAGGCTTTTATTGCAAAAATGTCGGAATCTTACCGAAAACAATTCGGTATTGACTTGCCTTGTCATGTGGTCGTGCCTCAAAATGGCGTTGAAATATTAACCGTAGGTATTGGCATTACAAAATAAAAAAATAACCAATTGATTATGACATTTGACATCAATGAACATCCACATCGCCGCTGGAACCCTTTAACAGAATCTTGGGTACTGGTTTCACCCCACCGCTCTAAACGCCCTTGGCAAGGTCAAGTTGAAAAATTGGCGGAAGATATGCGCCCACAGCATGATTCAACGTGTTACCTCTGCGCCGGAAATGTGCGCGCTAATGGGGAAGTGAATCCCAATTACAAAAATGTCTATGCATTTACGAATGATTTTGCGGCACTTTTATCCGATAAAACCGACTATACTGAGGGGGCGGATGATTTGTTTAAAATCAGTCCGGAACGGGGGATGTGTCGAGTGGTCTGTTTTTCCCCGCGTCATGATTTGACCATTCCTGAAATGTCGGTTGAAGATATACGGCAGGTGGTGGATTTGTGGTGTTCTGAATATGAGACATTGGGCAACATTCCTTATATCAATCATGTCCAAATTTTTGAAAATAAAGGGGCGATTATGGGTTGCTCCAATCCACATCCCCATGGTCAGATTTGGGCGCAGTCGAATGTTCCGGAAGAACCGGCAAAAAAAGGCAAGGCACAAAGCAAGTATTTCAAGCAAAAGGGAAAGACCCTTTTAAGTGATTATGTACAAGCAGAATTGCAAAAAAAAGAGCGCATTTTATTCGAAAACGACCATTTTGTGGGGCTGGTGCCTTTTTGGGCGGTTTGGCCCTTTGAGACCATGATGGCGCCTAAACGAGCAGTTTCCCGCATTACAGATTTGACGGATGATGAAAAAACGGCTTTTGCGGATGCCTATAAGCAATTAACCGTAATGTACGATAATGTTTTTGAAGTATCTTTTCCGTACTCAGCCGGTATTCATCAAGCACCTACCGATGGTAAAAAACATGCCGAATGGCATTTACACACCGTTTTTTATCCACCATTATTGCGGTCTGCTACCGTGAAAAAATTCATGGTCGGGTATGAAATGCTGGCGAATCCGCAACGAGATATTACACCTGAGAGAGCAGCGGCTGTTCTGAGGGGAGTGTCAAAAGAGCATTATAAATTGAGGTAATGATACACAATCATCAACTATTTTGAATAACCATAAAAATGACAAATCCTAACATCACTCTCCAAGAAGTCGAACTCCCCGAGTTCGGCAAATGCGCTGAAATCCCCGATATACCCTCCTCTGTATTTGAGGCGCGTTTTGCTGCCACTCTTGCTCAAATGCAGTCGAAGGGCTTAGATTTTTTAATAGTCTTTGCCGATAGAGAGCATAACGCCAATTTGCAATATTTGACCAACCTCGACCCGCGTTTCGAGGAAGCGCTTTTGTTGCTCGATACGAAAGGCAATCGCAAATTATTATTGGGAAATGAATGCATGGGCTACACGGGCATAGTATCGATTCCTGTGGAATATGAGCTGTATCAGCCTTTTAGTTTGATGGGGCAAGACAGGTCTATTTCAAGAAGTTTGAAAATTATTTTTACTGAATTTGGCATTCAAAAAGGGAGTAAAATCGGTTGTGCGTATTATAAAACGATGGATTTAAAAGATGAATCCGTTTTGGAAATCCCAGCTTATTTAGCCGATATTTTGAGACATATGATACGCGAAACAGGCATTTTAAGCAATGCCAACGCTATTTTGATGGACAATAAAACGGGCTTGCGCCACCATAATTGCTTGGAAGAATTAGTCCGGATGGAGTGGGCATCGTGCCGCTCATCTGAGAGTATTAAAAACGTGGTTAAAAATGTGGCGATTGGCATGCGCGAGTATGAATTAGCAGCTTTTTATCAAAGTGATGGTTTGACGTATAGCTGTCACCCGATGGTTTCAACGGGAGAAAAAGCGCAAATTGGTTTGAGCAGCCCGTCCGCCCGAAAGGTGCATTTGGGTGATGCCTTCACTTCCGCTTTGGGTATTCAAGGTTCATTGACATGCCGAGCCGGTTTTATTGCTGAAAATAAAATGCAATTGACCGAAGAAACCCGAGCAATTTTTGAACCCTTTTGGCGGAATTATTTTGAAACGGTCGTCACTTGGTACGAAAACATCGGGATTGGGGTTAAAGCAGCGTCAGTTTGCAAAGCCGTAGAAGCCGCCAGAGATAAAACCCTTTTTGATTTTGCGGTCAATACAGGGCATACCATCCACCTTGACGAGTGGGTCAATTCACCTTTTACGATGGATTCCGATGTAGAATTATATTCCAACATGGCTTTGCAAATGGACATCATACCCGTTTCAAAAAAGGGGTTTGTCTGTGCGAATATGGAAGATGGCATCGTCCTCGCCGATGCACAATTGAGGGCTGAATGGGCTAACCGATTTCCCGAATCATGGAAAAGAATCGAAGCTCGCCGTGCATTTATGATGGGGAAATTGGGCATTCACATTCGGGAAGAGGTGTTGCCCATGAGCAATATTCCTGCTTATTATGCGCCTTATTTTTTGAATAATAGGAGGGTGGCGGTGAAAAGTGTAGCAGTTTAGATTAGATGGCACTCCTTCATTAAAAACAAAAAATAAATAAATGAAGCTTATAGAAAGATACAGTAATGGTGAAACAGTTTCAGTATGGGAAGAGATTGAAATGATGGAAGTAGATGCTTTCAAGCCTGAAATTTATTCAGAAGTAGAAAAAGTATTGGATGAAACATTCAATAGAGTTCGTTATAATCTTGAAGTGATTCATGAAGAACTGCTTAAAATTGGCTATAATTTCAACAATGATGAAAGCTGCAATTCTTTAAGACCGCTCAATAAACCTTTAAAAAATGCAGATAAATTACTTCATAAGTTGGATAAAATGGTAAAACCTTTTGGCTATGTTCCTGTAACCCTCAAAAAATTTTATCAAATCGTCGGAAGTTGTAATTTTGGTTGGGACTATGAAAATGATGAAAATTTCATGTGGCATTATTCAGACCCCATTCAAATAGGAAGCCTTGATGATTTAGTTGAAGAAATGAAAGAAAATGATTGGGTTGAAATGATGAAAGAAAATGCAGCAGATGGTGAACCTGTTTATTTAGAACTTGCAGCAGACTTCTATCATAAAGACAATGTAAGTGGTGGCATGGCTTATTCCATTGAAATGACTAAACAACCAAGTATTGATAGCCTTTTTTTATTTGAAGAACACGAAACCACATTTGTCAATTATTTAAGAATATGCTTTGAAAATTGTGGCTTTTCAAGAATAACAAATCCAGAAAATAAGAATATTTACGAAGTATTTTTTGAAACCGTTAAGCCTAAGCTGAAGCCAATTTGACCCCTCAGTATTTTCATAAAAAATCGATAAAAACATACCATTTCAATGGAAAATAACCCACAATTCAATGATATTCTCCTTTACAGCACTGCCAACGGCTCTGTTAAAGTGGAAGTTTTGTATGAAGATGAGACGTTTTGGTTGAGCCAAAAGCGCATGGCGGAATTGTTTGACGTTGAAATACCGACTATTAATTACCATTTGAAAGAGATTTTCAAAAGTGAAGAATTAGAAGAAAATTCAGTTATTAGAAAAATTCTAATAACTGCCGCAGACGGTAAAAACTATAATACGCAGTTCTATAACCTCGATGCAGTTATTGCCGTTGGCTACCGAGTGAATAGTGTACAAGCGACTAAATTTAGGATTTGGGCAACCAAAATTTTGAAAGAATTTATCATCAAAGGATTTGTTTTAGACGATGAAAGATTGAAACAAGGCAAGCGGTTTGGTCAAGATTATTTTACGGAATTATTAGAGCGCATCCGTGAAATCCGAGCCAGCGAGCGGAGGTTTTATCAAAAATTAACAGATATATTTGCTGAATGTAGTTTGGATTATGACCCGAAATCTGAATTAACACAAGCGTTTTATAAAACTGTTCAAAATAAACTTGAATGGGCAATTACTGGTAAAACAGCGGCTGAACTGATTGCAGAACGCGCCAATGCCGAAAAACCGAATATGGGTTTAACGACTTGGAAAAAAGCTCCTGATGGCAAAATAATGAAAACGGATGTAGTTGTAGCAAAAAACTACTTGATTGAAAAAGAAATAAAAGAGTTGAATCGCATCGTGACAATGTATTTGGATTATGCAGAAAATCAAGCAGAGCGTCAAAAAGCCCTGTATATGAAAGATTGGGTTGAAAAATTAGATGCATTCTTGAAATTTAACGATTACGATATTCTGACAGACGCCGGCAAAGTAACGGCAGAGGTTGTCAAAGTACTTGCTTTGAAAGAATTTGAAAAATTTAGAGTCAATCAAGACCAAATATTTGAATCTGATTTTGATAAGGAAATAAAAAAAATAACAAACGCTTAAAATGCAACGTTTCCACACCACCCTCCAAAGCATCAACGGCGCAACATCACCGCTTGTGATTGCCCTCGTACCTTTTGATATTGAGAAGGTATTTGGCGTTAAAAATCGGGTGGACGTGCGTGGAACAATTGATGGATACACTTTTGAACGAACCCTTTTACCCTTGGGTGATGGGCGGCATTATTTTATACTCAATGTTAAAATGTTGAAAGCCATTCGTAAAAAAATGGGCGATGAAGTGTATATCGAAATTGAAGAGCAAGTGTATGAAGGCTACAAAGAAGTCGAATTACCCGATTATTTCATGATGGAACTGGATGAAAACCCAATCGCTAAAGCCCAATACGATGCCAGTAACCCCTCCACAAAGCGGTGGGTAGCGCAGTATGTCACCGAACCTAAAAGTGTGGATGCTAAAGCAAAACGGGTGTTAAAAGCGCTTGAAGTTTTGGAAAGACATTATCATTTGCGGATGGAAAAAAAGCGGTCAAAAACGTAACCCCTACCCCCCCTCAGTATGAAGTGTTTTAAAACAATAGACAAGGGGATTTAGTATATAAATGAAACAGCCTTGCAAGGGCTCTAAAATCCTTGCAAGGCTGTTTCGTAAAAATTGCTTATACAAAACTATTTAATGTACCGGACGAGCCGTATTATTCCGATAATTATAATTTCTTTTCATGCGAAACCAAGCTGTTTTATCCCAACCATTTGGTCCCCACTTTTCTTCCATTTCAATAAAACTATCATCCGTTTCACGGGCAATTGTGTAGCGGGTAAGGACAGAATTAATGTCGTAAAAACTGTACGTAATCACGTTGGTATCATTCAAAAGCGTCCGACTATCATGAAGAATTTTGTCATTAATAGTTCCTTTTGTGTACCATGAACTCATGGCGCTGTTGAAATGAAGGGTTTTATTGTATTTGTGGGGATAGCCATTAGCAGGATTTTTCCCAATACCGACCATTTGATATTCAGTCGCGGATATTCGAATGTTATTTTCTTGTATTTCTACATATTGTTGCATGCCATTTTCACTGGTCACAAAGCCGGTTCCCAGCCAATTGCCCAACATAAAATCAATGCGGGCATCGTTTCGGGTTACTTTTTTATTTGGGCTATTATAAATATCAATCAGTGCAGTTCCATTTTTAGGCTCACTTGCAACGGTCATTCCTAAAACGACGGTCATGAATATAAACAATATACTTTTCATAGCTTTGATATTTTAAATGAATAAATTCAATTTTACAATCTTATAAATTCATTATATAAAAAAACTATACCCTTCACGACTCGCTGAAGATTCAAGATTTTTTCCACAAAATGGGTAATTTTTCCCCAATTAAGGATAGAGTAAGTACTTTTTCCGCATCAATTTATACTCCGACAGTTGCGGTTCCCAACTTTTTCGGATGTCAGCTTCACTTTTTCCGGCGATGATTTGTTGTTTAAACAATTTAGAGCCCGCCAATTTATCAATATCGCCCATTTGTTTGCTGTACGTTCGGTCGAAGAATTGGGCTTTTTCGGGATAGGCTTTGTATAAGTTCATCATCCATTGAATATTGATTTTTCCTTTTTTACGAATAGCAGTCATATTGTATTGCCGCAAATCCAAACCAAAACATTCTTCGTTTTGGTGCAAAGGCGTTTCGGACATGCCTTTGATGCTTTTAGGCGTAAACGAAAAAGGATATTTACCTTTTAATTTCGGACTACCTAAAACTGTGAAAGGCATATACGTACCGCGCCCTTGACTCACTATTGTTCCCTCGAATAAACAGAGTGACGGATATAAAAGGATAGATTGTTGGGTATTCAGATTCGGCGATGGATTCACGGGCAGGCTGTAATCCATATTGTGGGTATAGTTTTTCAAAGGAATAACCTTGATTTTGCATTGTATTTTATTAGCCAACCAACCTTCCCCATTCACCATGTGGGCAAATTCGCCGATAGTCATGCCGTGAGCGATGGGGATGGGAAACTTACCGATGCCCGATTTTAATGTCATATCTAAAACGGGCCCGTCCACAAAACCGTTGGGATTGGGACGGTCGAGGATAATCAATTCTTTATTGGCTTCGGCGCACGCTTCCATGATGTCGGCGAGGGTATTGATATAGGTGTAAAACCGGCAACCGACATCTTGAATATCAAATATCATGATGTCAATGGCGTCCATATCTTCTTTGGTGGGCTTGCGGCGCGTCCCGTAGAGAGAGACGATTTTGATACCAGTTTTAGCATCTATTTCATCGGCTACTTGAGCACCATTGCTGGCATTGGCTCTAAAACCATGTTCGGGACCAAATATTCTTATGATATTGATACCCAATGCTTGCAGACTATCCACAATGGATTTATTGCCAATAATGGACGTGGTATTGACCAACATACCTATTTTTTTACCTTTTAATAAAGATAAATAAATATTGACTTGGTCGGCTCCGGTTAAAATGCCTCCTTTGGGTGTGTTGCTGCCGAGGGTACTTTTGCTACCGGTGGTGCTGCAATTCACTGAAAAAAAGGCAATAGATGCCATGAAGAGTAAAATATGGACTGTGCGCATGGCTCGAATTGTTTAATGATGTAACGATTGTCATCTGAGCGCAGCGAAAGAATTTGAATTTATGGTGTTGACAGATTCTTTCGTTGCGCTCAAAATGACAAGAAAATGATAATTCCAAAGTTAATGAATACCGCCGAGATTTCGGGGCAGCTTCTCAATATGGAAGCATTTTGAGGAATAGATGGGATGCAGACATGTTTTTTATTTACTTTAACGTCATTTCCGCAACTCCTTTTTCAATATTTTACCCGTCGCACTCATCGGCAAAGCAGTTAAAAATTCTACGTGGCGGGGATATTTGTAGCCCGCGATGCGCTCTCTTGTCCATTCGACAAGTTGGGATTCTGAAACATCATGTCCCTCATTCAAGACCACAAAAGCTTTTACTTCTTCGCCCATTTCTTCGTGCGGAATACCGATAACGGCAACCAAAGAAACGGCTTCGTGTTTAATCATCACCTCTTCTACTTCGCGGGGATACACATTTAATCCGCCTCTGATAATCATATCTTTGGTTCTATCCACGATATAATAAAAACCATCTTCATCTTTTACCGCAATATCACCCGAACACAACCAACCGTCTTTGATGGTGTCGGCAGTGGCTTCGGGCTTTTTATAATAACCTTTCATGACATTATGCCCCCGATAAAGGAGTTCCCCTTTTTCACCAACGGGAACTTCCACCCCCTCAGTATTAACGAGCTTTACGTCCACTCCCCAGACGGGTGTGCCAATAGAACCCGGTTTTCGACCAATATTTAAATGATTAAACGTCACCACTGGCGAACCTTCCGACATACCATATCCTTCAAGAATGGGCACATCGAATCGTTTTTCAAAATTCTCTAACACCTGCACGGGCAAAGCCGCCCCGCCCGAAGTACAGACTTTCAAGGTCTTGGCAATGCTCTCATAATCGAATTTAGGGTCGGTATAATTCACTAAACCCCAATACATGGTCGGAACGCCCGAAAAAATGGTCACTTTATGTTTTTGCATCAAACCAAACACTGTTTCGGCATCGAAACGCGGACATAATATGGACGAACCACCTTTGTACAGGGCGGCATTCATCAAACAAGTCATAGCAAAAATGTGAAACAGCGGTAACACTATGAGTGCCACATCATCGGCATCACTTTTCCCCAAATCACCGGCTAAAATGGCATTCATCAATAAATTGGCGTGCGTGAGTTCTGCTCCTTTTGGGCGACCCGTTGTGCCTGATGTATAGACAATGACTGCGGTATCTTCGGCATTGGAGGTGTAAGTTTCAAAAACCGGAGATTGTCCCGCTATGAAACTGCCTAACGTTGCCGTTCCTTCAATGGATGAGGGCATTTCAGCTTTGGGCATAATCATAAAAAAGTCCGTGCAGGTGTCAACTTCTTTAAAACCCGCGTAACCCATTTCACCCATCGGCAAATCGGGCGTACCGCAGAAACAGAAATACGCTTTCGCATCGCTGTCTCTTAAATGGTATCCTATTTCGTCTTTTTTCAGTAAAACACTGAGGGGTACTACCACTGCTCCCGTTTTAATAATACCGAAATAAATAATCGGAAAATACGGCAGATTTGGGCAACTTAACGCCACTTTATCGCCGGCTTGGATGCCTCTGGCTTTCAAGCCATTGGCAACCATATTGGCTGCCCCATTAATTTGGGCATAAGACAATACCGTATCCATAAACGTAAAAGCGGGTTTTGTGGGATACCGTTTGGCACTGTCTTCGAGGATAACGGAGAGGTTGAGCATATCTTGTTGTTACTTTTTTTGTTGTTTAAAAATGACCACTAAAGATAAAGATAATGTTTTAAATAATATTTGGAAAAAACTCTTGTGTATTGAGCGTAATAATTCCATTTACAAAGTTATTAAAAACTGTATTAATCTTTAATCGCTTGTTCAATAGGCTCAGTTTCAAAAAGTCCCTTTTTCATCGTATATTTTACCCAAAACAAAGCATATAGGGCAGTTATACCGATAAACAAGGCGGCATTGGTATAAACTTTCATCTTCAAATCAGTCGTAGGTGCATTGTTAAAAATAGCGTAGCCCATGCCTATAATACCTAATACTTGAGGAATAGGATAAAAACGGGATTTGAAAGGGCGTTTGAAATGAGGGTATTTTTGACGCAAAACCATCACGTCAATATGCGCAATAATATACGTTAATAACCAACAGGTTGCCGCTGAAATGACCAAAAGCAGCAAAACATCCGGCGAATTGGCTAATATCAACAACGGAATGGCTTGAAGGGCGGCGACAAATAAAATACCGAACCAAGGGGTTTTCCATCGCGGATGCAGTGCCTTAAAAATAGCGGGTAATTGGTGGTGATGTGCCATGCCGAACAACACTCTTGGAATCGTTGCTAACGTCGAATTGATTATTCCAGATGTGGTGGTTAGGGCAAAAACTGAAATCATTAACCAACCCCAATCTTTGAAAAGACTGTTCACCAATACCCAATGTGGAATATTTGATTGGATTAATTCTTGGGCGCGTACATGTCTCATACCCGCATAGGCTATAAGACTGTGGACAATCAAGATAATAACCGCTCCTAAAAACATGGTTTTAGGAATATTTTTTTCGGGTTGCTTCGACTCTTCAATCAAAGGGCAAATGAACTCAAGCGATAAAAAAGCCCAAATGGCTAAAACGACGAGCGAAAAGACATCTAATCCCAGATGAGAAAAGCCTTGCCACAAATCATTTGGCGATAATCCTTGAGCACGATCTGAGCTGAAACCGGCTACGCCAATCATCAACATGGTGAGCAACATACCATAAGTTAAGATGCTTTGAACTGCCGAAAAAATATCGATACCTAACAAGTTCAATAAAGTAAAAACTGCTAAAATTAACAACCCAACATGAGCAAAAGTGGCGGGAAAGGTAAGATCCAAAATATTTTGCACCAATAACAACTCAGCGGGTCCAGCAAAAAGAATAGGCCCTAAATAACCGGATAAAGTGGCGATAATGGCAGGGAAATGCCCGATTGCCACACCTGTATAAGTGCTAATACTGCCTGCTTTAGGCATCATTAATGATAACTCCGAATAAGTGGATACGTAACAAAGGGTTAAAATAAAAGCTATCCATAAGGCAACCAAAAAAGAGGCTCCTCCTAAACCTGCTCCTTGAAGTGTAGAGACAAAACACGATTGAGCGGCGACTATACCTACAGCTACCACAAATAATGAGGGAAATCCGAGTACTCTCTTCAAAACATCAGGTTTCTCTTCTACTGCCTTTTCTTTCATACTGTATTGACTTTAATCACTTACTTGTTAGTAATGTTTTCAACGCAAAAATTAGTTTTTAGGTAAAAATGAACAATTTAAAGATTTAATTCCTATATTTATATGTTTAGTTGTTTCTATAAAAGACTTTAAATAAATTTGTTAGCAACCTACCCTACAAGATATTACGTAATTATACTTATCTGCTTTTAATAAAAAATATCAGTTGTATCATGAAAAAACACCTATTATACGCCATATTGCTCATCACTTTTACAAATTGCACAAAACAATATCAAGATACAGATATTTTACGCAAGCCTATTGCTAACTTTAATATCAATAATGCCAATTGTAAAGCCCCATGCATTATATCGTTTACAAATACCTCAAAAGGCAACGATGATATGACGTTTTTTTGGGAATTTGGTGATGGCGATACTTCTCATCTTGAAAGTCCGGCGCATTTGTACGAGTTAGGCGGGCTTTACAATATTCAATTAACGGCAAAGAATAAAGCCGGTTTCGGTTTTCAGAATAAAACAGTCACCATTCAAACGGATAACCCAGTGGGTTTTTTCGAACTCTGTCGTGTGGAGCGCGTCACTTTCGTGAAAGTACCGCCTACAAAACCGGATGGCAAACCTTGGGATGATTTGCCGGGAAGTGCAGCCTTGCCAGAATTGCAATGGTTGGTGCGCGATACCGTTAGAACTTATATTCGAGGACAAGAATTATCGCAATTGGTCAATTTTGACCAAAAACTATTGCCTATTTCTGTCCCAAGAGAAGGTTTATCTGGCTCATTGCGACAATTTAATCAACCCTATACGCTCATTGTACAAGATGCTGATGAAGATGGATCTGATATTATAGGAGCATTCAAGTTCCGTCCTATTGATCATTTCCCCCCCCAACCTGATAATGCGACGGCACCTTCTAATTTCCAAACGGAATTTACATTTAATTCACCGGAAGGTCTTGTAATTATCGTTACTTTAAATTGGCGTTAAAAAAGGGTTTTAGAGCATAAAATTTTTCTAAACTATCAATCAATTATTAGTGCCATTTAAAATTATATCCCATTCAATGCCTTAATGACCTCCGCAGTTTTTTGGTTTTGATATTTGGCTATAAACCTTATTCCGGGCGACAATAAAGCAGCACCTATATTTGTAAAAAAGATATTTTCAGTTTTAATATTTTTATCAAGCCCGTCAATATAAATGATTTGGGCATTGTCATCCAGAACATGAAGCGATACAGCGATGCCCCAAGCTCTTTTCCTAAATAAATCGAGATTAAATCGGGCTAATTTTTCATCCATTTTACCTGCCACCCAATCTATGGTGGATAAAATGGGGGAAGCTCTTGATAAGGCATCTTGCACGCGGTCTATTAAATCCCCCAAGAGGATGTTGATTTCATTAAAATCATGCTCTAATTCTTCCATCTTATTTTCTCTTGCTACTTGTGCGGTGGCAATACCCAAATCCAAACTGATGTGCGCATTCATCCCGGCCAGTAAATGTTGGATAATCAAAACATTGTTTTTTTGGGCTGCTTCAAAAGTCACTTTCCAAGCATTTGTCACTTGTCTATTCTCCGCATGTTCTTTGTAGGCTTCAAGATAACGATTGGCAAACACAACATCGAGCCTTTCCATGCGCGAACCATCTTGAAAACGGTTGTTGGCAATACCTTTATGGACGTTTTCTGTCACTTTTTTATACAAAGCAGCAAATAAACCGAGCTTACTGTTGTCGATTATACTCTTTTGGATAATGATGTCTAATTCCAAAATAACTTCATCAATTGTTCTTGCGGGTATTGCCATCAGGTATTTGTAATGAATGCAAATAATGAATAAAATAGAGATAAATTTACATTTTATAATTTGGTTGGGATACTTTATCCTTTAAAAATTCTTTCAAAACATAAATCACTGACAATATGAGTAGAAATATACCCAACGCCACTATCTCTTCTTTTTTTGATTGAAAGATAAACCACGTGAGAACAACCAAGGTTAAAATAGGGATGGACAGTCCGCCTGGCGATAAAAAAGAAGCCGGATAGGCTGTATCGCTGGATAATCTAAACTTGATAGCCGCTAAAGCAACGCCCACGTACAAAAACAGGGTCGAAATTGTCGCTAAAATCAGCAATTGTTTGAATCCACCCGAAAAAGCCATGAGGAATGAAATGAGTGAAAACGCAATAATTGTCAAATGCGGCGTGGCATATTTGGGATGTACTTTTGATAAAAACTTGGGCAATAAACCGTCATTGGCACCGGCAAACATGGCTCTTGAAAATACCAATACAATTGAGTTCAAACTGCTGAAAATAGCGATAACACCACAGGTAATTAACATCTGAGTGCCCCAATTACCGAATAATGTGCCCGCCACCGCCGCTAAAGGCGCTTTTTGCTGAATCAAATCTGTGCCCAATGTGCTTTGCGCCACTATTTGAATCAAAGAGAAAAAAATTACGATACTGACTACCCCCAGTAATAAACCTAAAGGAGCCGTTCGACTCGGGTTTTTCATTTCACCACTGATGTTTAAAGCTGTTTCGCCACCAATAAATGCGAAAAATAGGATAAGAGACGCTGTTCCCAATTTATCAAAAGTCGGAAATCCTTCCCAATGAAGATTAGCTGTATTTAAATTAAAAAGCCCGACAATCACGAGTAAAACAAGCGGCAGGATTTTAATAAAA
>JANPGW010000469.1:0-1579 GCA_031424115.1 Saprospiraceae bacterium
ACTTCATTTCCTCGAAGCGTGAAATTGAAGCCAAGTTTTTTCATCATTTTTTAAAAACGGATGGCAGTACTAAAATAGATTTACCCGAAGCCTATATGTTTGATACAGGTAAAAAGGAATATCAAAAATTTGATACATGGAAACCTAAAAATACTACCCCCCTCAGTATCTTTTTGAAAAATGAAGAATTATTAAGCCTTGACAAACCCACCGATAATACTTATTCTGAATACATCAGCGACCCCAAAAAACCAGTGCCATATACAATGGATATACTGGGGTCAAATGGCTTTACGCCCCGCAATTATATGTCGGAAGACCAGCGTTTTGCCGCTAACCGCCCCGATGTTTTGGTCTTTCAAATGGATACATTGACGGAGGATTTGACCTTAGCAGGCGATATTGATGTGGAACTTTTTGTGACCACCACAGGCACCGATGCCGACTGGGTGGTCAAGCTCATTGATGTTTTTCCTGATAATGAACCCAATACACCCTACACGCCCAAACATATTACTTTAAATGGCTATCAACACATGGTACGTAGTGAGGTGATGCGGGGGCGTTTCCGCAACAGTTTTGAAAAACCTGAACCGATGGTAGCCAATGAGGTAACGCCGATTCGTTTCAAATTGCAAGATGTTTTACACACCTTCAAAAAAGGACATCGATTGATGGTGCAAGTGCAAAGTACATGGTTTCCACTGATTGACCGCAACCCCCAAAAGTATGTGCCGAATATCTATAAAGCGGATGATGCTGATTTTATGAAAGCCACGCATCGCGTCTATCATTCAGCGAGTAATGCGAGTAGAATCACGGTTTTTGTATTGAAATGATATATATGTTTTTATTTTTTTATAAAACCGTATTAAATTGTTTAATTTTGGATGCTTTTAAGTAGACGTAAAGAAATAAACTATCCGCCGAAAAAGGCAGTTATTTTAGCTTAACTACTTATGCCGCAATAGTCTACCATTTGATATGAGAATTGATACAAAAAATTAAAATCAAATTCATGCAATCATCAAAATTCAAGAATGCCGTCGTCATAATTACAGGTGCAGCTTCCGGCATGGGGCAAGAAATGGCTGTGCAAGCCGCACAAAGAGGCGCAGTTGTCATAGCCACTGACGTCAACGAAAAAGGTTTGGCTGAAACACAAGCCATGGCTCAGGTTAAAGGGTTTTCAATCGAAACACTGTATTTAGATGTGTCAGATAAAGATGCCATTGTTGCTTTTGCTCAAAGAGTAATACCGACTTTGAACAATCAGAAACTGATTCTGATCAACAATGCGGGTATCGGGCTGATGTCGGGCAATTTTAACGACACCCCTTTGGATAAATTTGAAGCCCTTATCAACATCAATCTTTGGGGCGTTATCCGCATGACTAAGGCATTTTATCCTTATTTTATAGCGCGGAATGAAGGGCATATTGTTAATATTTCCAGCATTTTCGGTTTTGGTGGGGTGATGTTTCAATCGGCTTACTGTACCGCCAAATTTGGCGTTAGGGGCTTTACCGAATCTCTCCGCATGGAACTTTTAGAGACCAATATTGGCACCACGTCGGTT
>JANPGW010000470.1:0-4856 GCA_031424115.1 Saprospiraceae bacterium
CAAAATGGAGACTTTCAAGCGGGAACAAAGCGAGGAAATGAGCCAAATGAAAGTTCGATTTTTCACCAACGTATCGCATGAGTTGCGCACACCTTTAACTTTGATTCTCTCCCCGCTCGAAGAACTCATTAAAAAGGAAGACGTGACCCCCTCAGTACACGACACCTACGACCTCATGCAGCGCAATGCCACGCGCCTTTTCAACCTCATAACTGAACTTTTAGATTTCAGAAAAACGGAAGAAGGCTTGATGACACTACAAGTTGTCGAAACCGATATTGTGAAATATTTAACCAATATCACCATCGCATTTAGGGATTTGGCGCGGCAACGCCACATTGATTTTAGTTTCATCACCACTGCCGAAAACCTCAAGGTTTGGTTTGACCGCAATCAAATGGAAAAAGTTTTTTTTAATATACTATCCAACGCATTTAAATATACTGATGATGGTGGCAAAGTTACCGTCAAATTGGACATGGATGAGCAACGCAACGCGGTAATTTCAATCGAAGATTCAGGATTGGGCATCGCAGCGGATGAATTACCGCATATTTTTGAAGAGTTTTATCGGGGTAAAATGCCTGTGGAAGGCAAACACCGCCAAGGAACAGGTATTGGTCTGGCTTTAACCAAAAACGTCATTGACTTACATAAATCGAAAATCTCGGTAGAAAGCAAGGCGGGAAAAGGGTCAAAGTTCACTATTTTAATCCCGCTTGGCAACGAACATTAAGAGCCTAAATTTGTGGATTATGATTTTAAAAGCAGTGAAGATATTGCATTTTATCCTGCCCCTAACGATTTTCCCGTCGAGCATATTTCGGAAGTACCCCCTCAGTATCAAGTCGATTTAGCCGCCGAAAAAACCAGTAAACCACTCGTTTTAATAGTAGAAGATAACCCTGATATTCGCACGTTTATCCAAATGAGTTTAAACCCGTTTTATCAGATTGAGGAAGCCGAAAATGGCGTATTAGGGCTTGAAAAAGCGCAACAACTTATTCCTGATTTGATAATTTCGGACGTTATTATGCCCGAAATGGATGGTTTAGAGCTTTGTAAACACATCAAAACCATTGAATCTACGTGTCATATTCCGCTTATTTTGCTCACTGCCCGCTCATCACAATTATATCAAATTGAAGGGTATGAAACCGGTGCTGATGATTACGTCACCAAACCTTTCAATATGACTTTGTTGTTGACGAGGGTTAAAAACCTTTTAGAAAATAGGGAGCGCATACAACGCCGTTTTGAGAAAAATTTCACTCAAAATACGGGTTTTGAAGTAAAACCAACCGAACTAAATATCACCCATTTGGATAAAATTTTCCTTGAAAAATGCATCGAACTCGTTGAAAAACACCTTGAAGACAGTAATTATTCCGTGGAGCAAATGAGCAGCGCCCTCTTTATGTCGCGCATGCAAGTATATCGAAAACTGAAAGCTTTGACGGGCGATACGCCCAATCATTTTATCCGCACCATCCGCTTAAAACGGGCAGCTCAATTGCTTGAAAAAGGCTATACCGTAGCAGAAACCACCTATAAAGTCGGTTTTCAAGATTTAAAATACTTCCGAGAATGTTTTAAAAAGCAATTTGGCGTGAACCCGAGTGAGTTTGCGAAGTAGATTTTTATATTTAATCTATCAAATAGCTTTATTATCCGTTCTGTTTTTATTACCTTACCTTTATGCCGTATTTTGAATAATTTAGTCAATCCATCCATTATGTCTTTTGCCGAACTTGGTCTGTCCGCCCCTTTAGTAAAATTAGTGGCTAAAAACGATTACCCTACGCCCTACCCCATTCAAATTGCCGCTATTCCCGCGATATTGGCGGGTCACGATGTTTTGGGTATTGCTCAAACGGGTTCAGGCAAAACAGCCAGTTTTGTTTTACCTATTTTGCAGCAATTTCAGCGAAAATCCGTCGCAAAAAACAGATTTATAAAAGCCTTGATTTTGGTGCCCACCAGAGAATTGGCAGTACAGATTGGAGAAGTTTTTAAAACCTTCAGCCATAATTTACCCCGCGCCGTTAAGACTCTATCTGTATTCGGAGGCGTATCCATCAACCCACAAATGGTTCAAATGCAAGGCGTTGAAATCCTCATTGCAACGCCCGGACGCTTATTAGATTTGGTGGAAAATAAAGCCATGCACTTGTCCGAAATAGATATTTTGGTCTTAGACGAAGCCGATAAAATGCTGAATATGGGATTCCGAGAAGAAATGACCCGCATTTTTGCTCTATTGCCCGCAAAACGGCAGAACTTATTGTTTTCTGCAACACTCGGAAAAGACATCAGCACCATTACGGAAATGCTCTTGCACAATCCGGTGAAGATTGAAATTGAGCCGGAGGTTGAAAACTTGGATCTCATTCAGCAAACCGGCTATTTTGTCACGGAAGATAGAAAGGGACCCTTATTGCGGTATTTGATTAAAGACCAAAACATGCAACAAGTTTTGGTCTTTACATCTTCTATTCACAAAGCGGATAGTGTCGCTCACAAACTGAAAATAAACGGCATTAAAGCCTTAGCCCTTCATGGCGAAAAAAGCCAAGGTGCAAGAGCGGAAGCCTTGCGGTATCTGAAGTCGGGCGAAATAAATGTATTGGTAGCGACCGATTTAGCATCACGGGGTATTGATATTCCGGCCTTGCCGGTTGTTATCAATTATGAGTTGCCGCGCTCGCCTAAAGATTTCATTCACCGCATCGGCAGAACCGGACGGGCGGGCGTGGAAGGTCAAGCCATCTCGTTTGTTGGAAAAGAGGAAGAACATCATTTTTATGTGATTCAGAAAAAAATGGGCAAACGCATTAACATGGTTGAAACGGATGAATTGAATCTGAGGGGTTATTAATAACTCATTCAGCCTTTCAAATTAAATGCTTCGATTTCATAAAACTGTTCCGCCATGCCCAGTGTACTTTCAGGTGTTTTTAAGGCATGAAAAACATTGGGTGTTACGCCCGTAAAAGTTTTATAATCTCGAACAAGGTGCTGATAATCGTAGTAATTGCAATCAATGGCGACACTCAACCAATCTAAATGTGGGTTGGCATTTTTAGTGCGAAAGGCATTATCAAATCGAATCAAACGATTGAAAAATTTTGGGTTAACACCCGTTCTATCCTTGAATTTACGCTCGAATTGTTTCACACTCAAACACGATTTTTTGGCTAACGCATCCATCGACGCCGCCCCTTCGTACTGAAGCATGAGTTTGCATACTTCGTCCAATGGATGGCTATCTATGACGACTTTTTTAACCAATTGACCCACAAATTGATTGGCAATCATCACCATGTCGGTATAATTTTTAGCGTAGTGAAATTGCTCGTTGACGAATTGGATGTCTTTTGTAAAAACGCAATCCGCTGCCAAGTATTGGTTCACCAGTTCAATTAATGGAATTCCTGTCAACCGATACAATGCCCCCGGCTGAAAAATGATTTGAATGACCAAAAACTCTTGACCGATAAAACGATTCGTCACTGTCACGTGTTGTCCGATAAGGGCTACGGGCAAATTGGCGATTTTCTTACTACCATCGGCATATTCTACCTTTTCCGTATCGTGCGGATAGAAGGCGAGACAATTTTCAGGGCGGGGTGTATAAGGTTTGTGAGGCGGCGTTTCATTTTTATCAAAGCTGAAATGCACTATTCTATAACATTTTACATACTCTTGAAGCCCTTGATGTGGTAAAAAATCTTTTAGTAGCATGGTTGATTGTTGTCCGTTTATTCGTTAATCGTTATCCGTTTATTCGTTTAATAGACGTAACGAATAAACGGATAACGATTAAACGATTAACTATAAAGGTGGCCCTACCACTTTCATATCATGATCCACATGAATTTGATCCATTTCTTCTTTGGTGGGCGGTTGAGTCAAACTGTTCATTTTTAAGAAAAAGTCTTCCATTTTGCCCGCCGGCGTTACCCAGTAAATGAGTTTGCCTTTATCTGAAAGTTGCAGCCAAGTGTGAGGCACTTGTCGAGGCAGAAAAATACTATCCCCTGCTTTGAGCGTGCTTTTTTCATCCCCCACTTTGAATAAAAACTCACCTTCCGAGACATAAAATATTTCATCTTGCTTGAGATGAATATGAAATGAGGGTCCCGTCTTTTCAGTACCGATATATTCGAACATAGCGACGGCCCCCTCAGTATCTCGCTTAGAAATCTTTAAATCATTCGGGTTAACACCTCGAAAAGGCGTATGTTCTCCAAAACGGGCTTCTCCAGCTTTGACTATAAAGGGTTTAGGCGTATCATTATTTTTTTTCAATTGAGTTGCAGAACCGATAATAGGTGCCGCCATAAGACTTGATAGAATAAAATTACGACGTTTCATTGTAAAAAGAAAGGGTTAGTTGTGAGGAAATCATTTTTGAGTTTGTAGTTTGTAGTGTTTATTAGTGTTTAGAATTCTTTGTCTAAAAACTATACACTACAAACTAACCCCTATTTCCTTACAAACTTACCCTTGCTTTTGGTAGGTTTAGTGGTAAAAAATCGTCTTTTTATTTTTGGGTTACCCTTTTCTTTCATACTATTCATTGCTGGTTAAAATGTATGAGTTACAGCAAAAAGTCGCAAGCCATTATAACACAGACGTATACAACACCAACCAAAAATGGAATTCTTGAGCAAACAGACAATCACATCAAATCAAGCTTATACCTCAATATTGGGGTGTAGGACAAGTTTGTAAGATGCAAAAAAGTTATTAACTTCGTTAAAAAAGACGAATTATGGTAACAAAAGAAGAATTTTCTAATTTGTACGAACAGTTTTCTGAATGGCAAAAGAGCCAAGAAGGGCAAACCGACG
>JANPGW010000471.1:0-2548 GCA_031424115.1 Saprospiraceae bacterium
ATTTTCCTTATTGTAGAATAAACTTTGATTTAGAAGATTGTGATAATATTTTGAGAATACAAGGGGATGATTTTTCAATTGAAACAATTACATCTTTACTTCAATCAGATGGATATGAATGCGAAGCTTTGATTTGACCCCTCAGTATATATAGCTAATTTACCCTTATTTTATGAAAAATCAACAATATGAAACGTATCCCATCCATTGATTTTGTCCGCGGTTTGGTCATGATAATCATGGCTCTTGACCATATCCGTGACTTGATTCATATTTCATCAGTGAGCCAAGACCCGACAGATTTGTCAACCACAACGCCCGTCTTGTTTATGACCCGCTGGATAACGCACTTGTGTGCGCCTACCTTCGTATTTTTATCCGGCACATCAGCCTATTTATCTTTAAAAAATCAAGCAAATTTCACAGAAAGTCGCAATTTTTTATTGAAACGGGGTCTTTGGTTGGTAATTCTGAATTTCACGTTGGTCAATTTCGTCATCTTTTTTGATATTCATTTCAGCGTTCTTTTTTTGCAAGTCATTGCTGCTATCGGCTTTGGCTTTATTGGTTTAGGGCTTTTATTGAAATTGCCTGCCCGCACTTTGGGCATTTTAGGCTTGCTGATTATATTCAGTCACGACCTTTTTGCGGGCGTTTCCTTTCCCAGAGGAACACCTTTAGATGTGATTTGGTCAATTTTCATGGGTAGTAATTTTTATCAAGTATCCCCTAAATTGGCTTTTTTAACGACTTACCCCATTATTCCGTGGTTGGGCATTATGCTGGCGGGATTCAGTTGTGGCGAATTGCTCAATTTGCCTTCTGAAAACAGGAAAAAACTGTTTCTACAAATTGGCTTAGGAGCTTTGGCGTTGTTTGCTCTTATTCGTACTTTTAATATTTATGGTGATACGGCGCATTGGGCGTTTCAAAAAAATGCTGTTTTGAGCTTTTTGTCTTTCATCAACACCACTAAATACCCGCCCTCATTGCTTTATACGCTCATGACATTGGGTATTTCGTTTCTACTTTTATCGGCTTTTGATACAATACAGAATAAATTTACAGATATTGTTTCCGTTTACGGTAAAGTCCCTTTGTTTTACTACCTGATTCATTGGTTTGTGATTCATGCGGTGGCGTTCAGTATCTTTTTCGTGCAAGGCTACCATTGGTCAGATTTTCAGTTTGAAGGCTTTGGCTTTGCTCGACCTAAAGAGGGTGGTGGACTTGATTTAATGGGTATTTATGCCGTTTGGTTGAGTATTGTCGTTTTTTTATATCCTGTTTGCAGATGGTATGCTGGTTATAAAATGGCGCATAAAGAAAATACGTGGTTGCGTTATTTGTAAGCACCCCTCAGTATATCGGCAGCACTTCCGCATTAGAAAAAAGCCATATGCGAAATTGTTGATATATCGTCCTTTTTTAAGGATAAAGTACGAAGATTTGATGATATTTTAATTGAAAAAACATGGTGAGTATTGATACGTTCCGACAAATAGCCCTTTCGTTTCCGGAAACAACGGAGGCGCCGCATTTTGAAATACCAGCTTTCAAAGTGACGAATAAGATATTTGCCACCCTCAATACAACTGAAAGTAGGGCAACCATAAAACTTTCTGAAAGCGACCAAGATATATTTTGTCTTTTTGATAAAACGGTCATCTATCCTGTGCCCAATAAATGGGGCAAGCAAGGGTGGACGCATCTCAATTTAAAAACAATAAATGAAGAAATGTGCATCGATGCTTTGAAAACGGCTTATTGCGAAGTCGCTCCTAAAAGGCTGTCGACTTTAATAAACTTTGAATAATCATTCTAAATTTAAACAAGATGTTGCAGACTATCTTTTTCATTCTAATCGGCATAATTGCCTTACTCCTTTTAGTGGCTTTTATAATGCCTAAAAACCAAACATTGAGTTCATCCACTCTCATCCATCTACCTCAAAATGTGGTTTTTAATTATGTCAAACACCTAAAAAATCAGGAGAATTATAGTAAATGGGTCATGCAAGACCCTAATGTAAAATTGACTTATACGGGTACAGATGGTACAGTTGGTTTTAAAGCAGCCTGGGTAAGCGACATGAAAGATGTTGGCGTAGGTGAGCAAGAGATAACAGCTATAAAAGAAGGTGAGCGATATGATGTAGAAATACGTTTTGAAAAACCATTTAAAGGTATTGCCACGGCTTACACCACTACCGAAACTGTTTCACCTTATGAAACAAAAGTAACCACAACCTTCAATTCAACAACTCCTTTTCCGATGAATATCATGTCACCTTTTATAAATAAAATGCTGCAAAAAGACATGGATATGAATGGAGCTACGTTGAAAAAGGTTTTGGAAAATGCTTAAGACACCTTCCAGAGTTCCTGAGGCCGGCTCATAGTTTAAACAGTTTTTAAATAAAAAATCATGACAAAATACATCGCCTTCCTAAGAGGCATCAACGTTGGCAATATTCGCATTAAAATGACTGACTTGCAATCGGCGTTTGAAAAAATGGGTCTTACAGATGTGAAAACCTATCTGCAAA
>JANPGW010000472.1:0-1927 GCA_031424115.1 Saprospiraceae bacterium
TGGCGACAAGTTTGAAGGTGAGGTCAGAACGCGTTTTGGTCTCGAAGGTAACGGTAAAAACCCTTATTACAGAGCTGATCTCAATATTGGGGGCCCCCTCAGTAAAAACGTGACTTACAACGTTGGTGGCTTTTATCGCCGAGCCAATGGCGCTCAATATCCTGGTTACGCCTCTAATTATGGTGGTCAAGTCAAAGGAAATTTGTTGTATAACTACGGTACAGGTTCATTAAAACTATTGGTAAAAGTTTTAAATGACCACAATTTGACGGCTGAAGGCATTCCAACATTGAATTATACGGATATGAAACCCGCAACGGGTTTCAGCAATACATCTTCTGTGTTACCGCCTGCTATTAGCGTCACTTCGCCTTTATTAGATAGAGGAAATCTCACTTATAATCCGTCCGATTTATGGCATTCAAAAGATAAATCGGTGGGTTTGAATTGGGAGCAAAATTTGGGCGAGAGCGGTTGGAAATTCTCAAATAATATGCGTTATTCAAGCAAGAGCAACGAAGCTTTTACACCGTTGAGTATTGTTACGCCTATTAATATGGAAAACATCGTCACTTATTTTATCTTAGGTTCGCTTCATCCGCCCACTCAAATCATACCGGGAACTTATGATATTTCACAAGGCGGTAAGAGTATTATGACGGTTAAATCTTTCAGCGGTTTCGATTATCATGTCGTTGCCAATAGTTCACCGGGCAGTGCCATTGCACCTAATTCGCTGTTTTTTACGCCGCTTATCTACCAAAATCGTAAGGTCAACGAGTTTTTAGACCAGTTCAATTTTAGTAAAAAAATGGACAATATGACCTTCAATATTGGCGGTTTTATTGGTAGCTCAAAATATGATGGCATACAAGGCTCACAAGGGGTGGCTTTAACGACGATTCAAAATCATCCACAACCTGTGAATATCAAAGTCACTTACGGTAATCCAAATCCAACCGATCCTAAAAATGGTACAGTCTATCAAGTAACAAATCCTAACGGTGTAGTCAATGTAGGTGCCGACCAAGGATATGCAGTTGAAAAGATAACTCAAAATCAAAAGGCTTTGTTTTTTGCCCATACTTGGGAAATCAACAATAAATTAACCTTCGATTGGGGTGTGCGTTATGAAAATATAAATATCAATGGACAGAACAATGTCCGTGCTTTAGCGCCAGAAGGTACAGGTGGATTAGACAACAATCCATTGACCCTATACGACAATACAAAAGCCGTTTTGGGTACAGCTTATAAGTACGATAAAACATTGAGCTATGTGTCTTTTTCAGGTGCATTGAATTACAAGATTTCGGATAATATGGCAATTTATGGGCGTTACTCTAATGGTAAAAAAGCACCGGGTTTCCAAGTTTATCAAAACGTTTCAAATACCTTCAATGAGACCAATTTAAAACCTGAAATTCAAGTCATACAACAGTTAGAAGCAGGATTTAAAGCAAAAACAGAACATGTCTCTACGAATATCACGCCTTTTTACAGCTCTTTATCGCGTATCCCTACTGCTGTTACTTTTACGGATTCTAAAGGCGCATTATACAATCCACCTGTATATTACAATAATTTGAAAACTTATGGTGTGGAGTTAGAGGGTACGTATAAAATTTCGGACAATTTTGATATTCGCGGTGTTCTCACATTGCAAGGGTCAAATGCTGCAACGTATAAATCTTGGATACATTTGCCAACCGGTAGCGCAACAACGCCAGACTCAACGGTCGATAATTCGGGTAATGGTATTGCGCACTTACCAAACGTTATGGCGAATATTACCCCTGAATATTCAAATGGAAAGTTTTATGCAGGTATTACATGGTCATACATGGGCGCTCGTAAAGCGAATTTTGCTAATTCTTTTGAATTGCCGGCTTTTAGCCAATTCAATTTATCAATGGGTTATGATATT
>JANPGW010000473.1:0-17266 GCA_031424115.1 Saprospiraceae bacterium
TCAAAGTTTCCATTTCAGTAACCTCTTTATCATGACTTTGAGACGCAAAAGCTATTTCACTACGATTAAAAAGTCCCCCCTCAATATTTCTACTCCAAAAACTACTTTTTTTGGTAATAGGTATCCCAAATCACATTTCTAAATTTAAAATTGGGGTCTAATTGGGCTTTTAATTCAAATAATTTTTGAGCATTTGGGTAAGCAGCATGAAATTGTTCCTTTGTCGCATGCGCTTGATACGGTAAATAATAAGAGCCGTTCAGTGAAATCGACGCGTTGATTAATTCCCTTGTCCACACGCCTACTTTGTTTTTTTCAACGTCATTTGTGGCTTGTTTGTACCAAACTACGTAAGCAAAAACTTCCTCTTTTGCCCAAGCCAATAACGAACCCGTATCTTTTCGAGCGTGCCGAATAGAAACATTGAGCACATTGACTTGATGCCTTTCAAAAATTTCTTTCATCAAAGATGAAAACTCTTCAAATTTTTCAACGGGAATAAAATACTCTTGCAAAACATAGGTACTCAATTTTCTACTTTCAGGCTCTAACTCCGCCACATCATACCCTGCTTCATAGTTGCGCCAATGGATTTTTTTAGGAAAATATAAAAGCGGGTCAATGATATGTTCGCGCCGCCATTTCCCAAAATTATTTTTACTAAAAGCATTGATGAAATACCTTTCTACGGGATACGCCTCAGAAAGGGGCATGAGTCTCGTGGCTACCGTCGGTTTTTCATCCGTTTTGACCCAACTTGTGGCTCTAACGTTTTTATACTGAGGGGGGTATATATCGGCATTGTGAAAAATGACATCGCTGTTTTCTCGGATGCTTTCAAAAAAGAATTCATTATATTCATGCATTTTCATTTTTTTAAAAACACGTTTTACAGGTATATTATCCGCCAATTCAAGTTCGACTGTCGCAATCACAGCCACGGCATTGTAACAACCAATGCAAGCGAAAAACAATTCTGAATTGTCATCTTTCGATGTTTTGACCATTTCACCATTGGCTAAAATCACTTCCAACGATTTTACGGATAAAATAACCGCCCCCAAGCCCATATACCGCCCGTGACAATTGACACTCAAAGAACCGCCTACGGTGAAATTGGCATAGGTTTGCATAATTTTTACACTCAAATTATGGCTATCCACAAATTTTTGAATATCACACCAACGGATACCCGCTTCTACTTTAATCGTCTTATTTTCAGCAGAAAACTCTATGATTTTATTCAACTGCCGCATATCAATATGCGTACTGCTTGGGCTTCCCGTCTGCCCGCCCATACTGTATCTGCCGCCACCTACCGAAATAGGGCTTTCAGTATTTTTAATAATGCTTTGTAATTCATCAATAGTTTTAGGCGTTTCAACTTTAGAGACAAGTATAGGGTTTATTTGCGTTACATCATTGACAATTCGTTCTTCGGTTTTTAAATGTTCAATTTGAAGCGCTTGACCATTTTTATGGTAATCGGGAGCAGAACCCGGCACCGCCCCGTAGCGATTAGATAGAGCGTTTCCTTTTTTAAAACCTAAAAGATAGATCAAGAAGAGAGGACCTAAAACGGGAATCCCAATCAACCACAGCCAATGACCCGACTTATTGAGGTCGTGAAGCCTTTTGGTGGCTGTTGCAATCAATGTCCAAAATAAAAGAGGGTAAATAATCCACGTTGCTGCATACGAAACCGCATTCAGGAGGTTGAGAAGGATGTAAAATGATGTCCAAATGAATATTGAAATAGTCCAATAGGTCAGTCTGTCAATGCGTACACGATTGGTGAAAAGTAAGTAGCTTACAGGTAGGTTGTCTTTTAATACCATTCAAAGTTTTTCGTTTTGGTTTGCTGAAATTGCAAGTTCTCAATTCGAGATAAATAAATTTAGGCCCAATGTGATAGACTGCGAATATACCTGTTTTTAACTTATATGAATATAAACTTGAGGAATTTTTTTAGATTTTTTATGTTTACTTAATTAAAATAAGCGGCAATACTTAGGGATATCGCCGCTTATTTGAATAACCAATTTTACTATTTTACACCTTTTAAAAACTAAAATGAACCACCCCAATAAAATTCCTTGAAATCTTGAACGGGTGCATGGCGACCGATGAGCCATGTTTCATTGATATCCAAAGAAGTTGCCCTATTCTTCAATATGGCTAAATCATTGGTAGATGGCGTTTCTTTAACTTCAATGGCGATTTTTCCATCTAAAATAAAATCTATCTCTTGCCCTGAAAGTTTTTGATAATAATGCAATGTACCCAATTTTGACAATTGATTGGCTATGGCATTTTCAAAAACTTGACCGCTGCTGACTTGCGACAGCGTTTGCAAAATGCCTGTATCAGTCATATATACTTTTTGTTGTTTGTTGATTTCGCGGTCTGGATTGTTCGTAAAAAAAGAGATAAATTGAACAAAATACGTGTATTCTAATAACTCAAGGTAATCTTTGACTTTGTGCCGATTGATGCCAACGATAGTTCCTAATTTAGAATAGTCTAATTTACTGCCCGCCCGATTGGCTAAAAGACGTATAATTTTGAACAAATCATCAGACGCAGCAAAATCAGAAAGGAGAACAATATCTAACTCAATATAAGCATTGACTATATCCCTTAAAAATGCCTTTTTGTCCGTTTCCGTTGCGGCTAATACTACCTCTGGAAAGCCGCCAAAACGCAGGTATTCCTCATACAATGCTTTCCATGTGTTGTAGTAAGAAATAATAAACGGCTGTTTTGAAAAACGTAAAATAGTGCTATTATCTTCCCCTTTAAATGCCGCAAACTCGGCAAAATCTAAAGGATACATCTCAAAAATTTGCTTACGCCCTGCTAAACTTTCAGAAAATCTATTTTTTAAATAAAAAGAACTTGACCCCGAAATAATGAATTTTGTACCGTAAGTATCATATAAATATTTGATAACACTCGTGGATTGTGGCACAAGCTGAATTTCGTCTAAAGCAATAACGGCAGGTTGTGATAGGTCAATGCCTTCCACAGCTAAATTGATTTCAATATCTTTATATGAGTTTTGATTCCAAATAAAGCGATTATCTGCTTTCTCAAAATCCAGATAAATTTTATTCGTATGGTCAACATGGCTTAATAAATATTTTAGAGCCGTGGATTTACCAACCCGACGCATACCCGTAATGACAGTGACTTGAGGCTTAGCTAAATGGGCTAAAAGTGCAGGGAAAATTGAGCGTTGCATCATTTTAATTATATTTTTGTCGAATAAAACTACAATTTTTATAAATAATTGTAAAAGTTTTTAACAAAAATTTATTTAATTTGTAAATTTATTAGACAAAAATAGCAAATACTAAGTGTTTTCAGTTTTTTTATTTACCTCTCAAAACCTCATTTAATACTTATAAAAAAAGTGAAGAATAGGCATTGGCTCTATTTTTCACTTTTTTTATGGCTATTAGTACAAATGCCCTTGACCGATTTTATTTTTTGTCATAAGACTTGAGCCCTCACGGTAAGTCATGATATTTTCACCGTTGCGGTTAGTCAAGCGGTAATTACCCGTTGATGATGGGAGATTGAAATTGGCGGTTTTATTTACATCTTCCTTTTTTTTCCAAACAAAATAGTATAACCGACAAAAGGGATGACCAAAGGTGCGCCTTCTCCATCCACAATGGGGTAAACTAAACCAAAATCCCATGCCGAATCTTCCGACAATCGACGTGCCCCAGCTGAAAACATTAAAAAATTGTCAATAAAGTAATTTTCAGTAACAAAAGTCCATTTTTTTCCCCCTCGTATCTGCGCACCGATATTAAGAGTTGGTTTTTTAGCTAATGAACCATTGGCATAGCCATAGCCAATAGCGGCAGTGAAGTTTTTGTCTCTATTCCCAAAAGTATTGGTGAGGTATAATAAACCTGCACCAACGCGGTCTTTATCAATACCAAAAGAGCCAATCAATGCCCCAACTCCAACGTTATAGTTCTTTCCCGCTTTAAACGATGCCTTAGGGGTCAAATACAGAACGGCGGGCACATGTCCCGCAAAAAGAGAGAAAATTTCGAAACCGCCACCAAGGGAAAAATTATCGGAAATACCGTAGCTGAATTGATTCAGTCCCACCAAAATATTTTGATAGTAGCCTTCCCCTTTGCGCAAGCCGAAGCCGGTGGGCGCAAAAAAATTACGGGTAGCATGAGGGTTTTCAAACCAATATCCATCCGGTTTAATGCGCTTTGCATCACCCTCCATGATGGATTTCAATTTATTAATTTCAAGAGTCACCCTTCCTGCCGATTGGGTTTCTATAACAATTTTATTACCGGTGCGTTCGACGAGTTTACCCGTAAATCTATTGCCATCTAAAGTTTCGACAATGACTATTTTGTCAATTTTTATTGAGTCTATTTGGGCTAAAAGAGTATTAACAGAAAAAAATAGGCATAAAAATACAGTCAGGGCAATCAGTTTGTTTTTCATAATTGAGGGAACATAGATTTGGTGAAATGAATAAGCGTTGATAAGTAATCTAAGAGCATGTTTAAAAATTTTCAATAAATCAGAACTAAATTTTCAAACAAGCTTTAGATGAAATAACAACTGCAAGGTATGTTATTTTTTACAATATATCAATTTTATCGTAGTGAAGAATCTATAAAATACAAAGGGCGACACCCCCTCAGTATCGCCCGTATGTTTATGCCAAAACAATGATATTAAACCTGTTCCAACTCAGCCAAATGCTTGTGTTCTTCAATCAATTTTGCTTGAACATCGCCCGGCACAGCCTGATATTCGGCAAACTGAATCTTAAACTTAGCGCGCCCCTGAGTGAGCGAACGCAAGGCAGATGAATAATCGTGTAGCGTGGCCAGTGGAAGTCGAGCCATTATTTTCTGATAATGTCCTTCTGCGTCCATCCCCATGATAATAGCACGGCGGGTTTGAAGGTCACCCATTACTTCACCCATCATATCGCTGTCACACAGCACTTCGAGGTCATAAATGGGCTCCAATATTTGTGGCCCACACATCGGGAAAGCTTCGCGGAAACATTGTGCCGAAGCCACCATGAATGCCATATCGTTAGAGTCCACATCGTGCATTTTACCATCATAGACGCTCACTCGAATATCCCGAACGTGGCTTCCGGTGAGAGGGCCTTCGGTCATTTTTTGCATAATGCCCTTTTTAATGGCCGACATAAAACGTGTATCAATGACACCGCCGACAATACAGTTAAGAAAAACCAATTTCCCCCCCCATGTTAAATTTTCCTCTTCCGTACTGCGAACATTTAAGCCTGCGGGTGCGGGCATCCCTTCATAATAAGGCTCAACCCTGAAATGTACCTCTGCAAATTGACCCGCACCGCCCGATTGTTTTTTATGGCGGTAACTGTGATTGACGGATTTCGTAATGGTTTCACGATAAGGAATTTTTGGTTTCATGAAGTTAACATTCACACCAAATACTTTTTCAAGCCGGTATTTCACCATGTCCAAATGCAATTGTCCCTGACCGTGCAAAATCATCTGCTTTAACTCCGATGAGTGTTCAATGATAAGCGTAGGATCTTCCTCTTGCATCGTGTGCAGGGATTTCGCCAATTTTTCAATATCATTTTTGCTCGGCGGCACTACGGCTACTCTGATGCGAGAGTTCGGGAAATGAATTTCCTCAATCGCTACATCGCTGCCTCTTCCATTGAGCGTATTATTAGTATGAGAATTTTTCAATTTTACAGTGACACCTAAATCGCCCGCCTTTAGAGTACTGACCATTTCGCGATTTTTACCCTCAGAAACAAACAATTGGTTGATTCTTTCAACAGTCGAATTTGAAACGTTGGTCAAATCATCGCCGCCATTCAAAGTTCCTGAATATACTTTGAAATAAGAAACGTTTCCAACATTGGGTTCAGACATGGTCTTGTAAATAAAAAGAGCAGTTTTCCCGTTGGCATCGCATTTCAGTTCGCCGCCATTAGTCAGTGGAGCGGCTGGGCGGTCGGCAGGAGACGGACAAACATCATGCACGAAGCCCATAATGCGTCCGCTACCCATATTTTTGGTAGCAGATGTACAAAACATCGGATAGATTTGTTGATTTGCCAAAGCTATATTCAGACCTTTTGTCAACTCTTCTTCCGTAAGCGTACCGTTTTCAAAAAACATTTCCATCAAGCCCTCATCGTTTTCAGCGGCGGCTTCTACCAATACTTGGTGCATCGCTTCCGCCCGACTCATTTCACTCGAAGGAATCGGCATTTTTTCAGGTTTACCACCCTCAGCCGAAAATTTATACATAATCATGCGCAAAGCATCCACAATACAAAATGCGCCACCTGCTATACTGAGGGGGTATTGTACCGGCACGACTTTATCACCAAAACGAGATTTAGCTTGCTCGAATGTGGCATCAAAGTCTGCTTTTTCATGATCTAATTGATTGACAACAAAAATGGTAGGTGTTTTAAAACTTTGGACGTATTCCCAAATAAGCTCGGTACCCACTTCAACGCCACTTTTCGCGTTGAGCAACATGATACCCGTGTCGGCGACTTTTAGAGCAGAAATGACTTCGCCGACGAAATCATCAGAACCCGGAGTGTCAATGATGTTAATTTTGCAATCCTTCCAACTGACATGCATGAGCTTCGAGAAAATAGAACTCTTTCGGTTTTGCTCGATTTGCGTAAAGTCAGATGTGGTATTGCCGTCTTCAATTTTCCCCCTTCGCGGAATGGCTTTTGCTTCATATAGCATACATTCTACGAAGGAGGTTTTCCCAGAGCCAGAGTGCCCCAGTAAGACTACATTGCGGATGTTTTGTGCATCATAAATCATGAGTCTCAAATTTTTACTCAGAACCAATAAAACACCATAAGAATATCAAGAACAATTAAAGGCAATTTCTTCGATTCTCTATAGCCTCTTATTAACTCTGATGGGTGAAAGAAATGGTTATAAAAAGACGGGCAGTTTGCGTGCGTTTGTTTTGAAGATAAATTCTCTGTCCGATTTGGTATTTTGATTTAAATGTAAATGTTTATTTTGAAAAAGCAAATTTTCAAGAAAGAAAAATTTGAAAAAGATTAAGTTTCAAAGGATAATGTGAAACTTTTCACATCATCTTTTGAAAACACCTTTTCTGTTTCCGCCACTTCATAGCAGGATCCATCAGGATTTCCGTTTGTCCATAAAAATCAGGTTTCTATCCATTGAAAACAGCCGTCTGTCTGAATAGAAGCAACCCTTCTGTAACAAAATAGTCAATTGCAGAGTCCTAATTTCGAGTTAAGAGGATATCTATTTTTATTACAAAATGTATAAAATATTAAAAATCAATGGTTTATAAAAAATAATTACCCCCCTCAGTATATATCCATTTTTCATCGAATAAAATAACCCATTAGTCGAGAAGAGGAAAAAAGGATAAGGGAAAATCGATTTTTTACAATCATTCATCGGAAATATGTCAACTAAAAAACTCTATATACTCAACTTTGAGTCATGAAAAAGCAATTTAATCACTCGACAATTTATTTTATTTTTTAGAAATCACCTTAAATCCAATTTTTGTCATGAAAAAGCAATTTATTCACCTGACTGTTTTATTTAATTTATTACTCCTGATGGGCCTTGAAATTAAAGCCCAAAAAGTTACCGGTATTATCAAGGATACTAAAAACCAACCTCAAGAATTCGCTACTGTTATGCTGATGAAAGCACAAGATTCGACCCTTACAAAAGGTGCTGTGACAGACGAAAAAGGGCAATTTGAAATTGACGGTATTACTAATGGTAAATACTATATTAACGTCAGTATCATTGGTTTTAAAAACTATATGTCAAAATCATTTGATGTTGACGGCACTGATTTGGCCCTTGACCCTATCGCGCTTCAAACCCTTGATCAAGAACTTCAGACCGTGACGGTGACTTCACGCAAGCCAATGATTGAAGTAAAAGCAGACCGTACAGTATTTAATGTAGAAAATAGCCCCAATGCAACAGGCTTGAGTGCGCTCGAATTGCTTCGCAAAAGCCCTGGTGTGCAGGTAGATAAAGATGAAAACGTGCTTTTGAAAGGTAAACAAAACGTAATTGTGTATATCAACGGCAAACCGAGCCAAATGAGCGGAAAAGACTTGGCGTCTTTCTTGAAAGGCTTGAACTCTGCAGATATTGAAGCCATAGAAATCATTTCTAATCCGGGCGCCAGATTTGATGCAGCGGGCAATGCCGGTATTATCAATATCCGCCTTAAAAAGAATAAAAAATTAGGCACTAATGGTAATATTGCCTTGGGGGCAGCGCAAGGTATCACTCCAAAAATGGATGCTGCTACCAGTTTGAATTATAGAGGTGCTCAATGGAATCTTTTTAGCAATTATAGCTATAATTATGGTACTTGGAACAATACAATTAATCTCGACAATCGCGTAAAATTGGGCAATGGGCAGTACGATAATCTTTGGATTCAACGAGGTGATCAAAACTGGACAAGTAATGACCATAATTTTAAAGTGGGTGCGGATTATACCTTGAACGCTAAAAATACATTTGGCTTATTGTTCAATGGTGGAGTAGGTAATCCTCACTTTGAATCAACAAGTTCAACAGTTATTGGGCGGACTCAATTGGGCGTGAATGAATTTATTACTCGTGACTCTATATTACGTGCCAGTGGCAGCAGCGATATGAGCAATAAAAACTTCAATTACAATATCAATTATCGGTTTGCGGATACATCCGGCCATGAACTGAACGTGGATGCTGATTATGGCATGTTCCGCAATGGCAATGAAAGTTATTTACCCAATTTTTATAAAAACGGTAATGAAACAGTGAATTTAACAAGTCGTATCTATCGCAATATGACGGGAACAGATATTGATATTAAATCATTGAAAGCAGATTATGAGCAGACTTTAAGTAAAAAGAATGCCAAAGCAGGTAAATTAGGCTTAGGTTTTAAAGTGTCAGATGTGACTACTAAGAATAATTTTGATTTTTATAATGTCGTGAGTAATAAAGACTATTTGGACACCAGCCGCACCAATTACTTTACTTACAAAGAAAATATTAAAGCTGCTTACGCCAATTATAATACGCAATTGGGCAAATTAGGTATTCAATTAGGCCTGCGTGCAGAAGGCACAACCTCTAAAGGTGATTTGAAAACAAAGCAAACGCGGGAATATAAAGACGTGGATACATCTTATTTCAATATTTTCCCATCAGCGGCTTTCAGTTATCAATTAAGTCCAAAACATGCGTTTAATTTGACATATCGTTATTCATTGGATCGCCCAAGCTATCAGGATTTGAATCCGTTTGAAAATCGTTTGGATGAGTTGACTTATGAAAAAGGTAATACGCGCCTTCGTCCACAATACACGCATACCACTGAATTGGGCTATACTTTCATGGGTTTTGCTACTTTAACAGCTAATTATGCCACTACTAAAGACTTTTTTACACAATATACTGACCAAGATGTAAGAAATGGTATTACTTCGTTTTTTATCACAAAAGCAAATTTGGCAGACCGTAAAACGTATGGTTTGAGCTTAGGTACGCCACTACCCATCAAAAAATGGTGGAATGGCTACTTGAATGCGTGGTGGAATAAAACCGAATTGAAAGCCAACTTAGGGGAAGGTAAAGATGTTGATTTGAAAGCCAGCGGTGGTGGTTTATATATGCAACAATCGTTTTCACTCCCTAAAAGCTGGACTATTGAAGCAGATGGTTTCTATAACTTTGGTGGGCTATGGGGTAATTTAGTAGCCGGCAAACAAGGCGTTATGAATGTCGGCGTGTCTAAAAAATTCTGCGATGGCGATGGTCAAATCAAATTGAGTTTCTCTGACGTTTTCAAAACGGCCCGTTGGACAGGCGTTACTGAATTAGGCAATCTTAGAATGGATTTACGAGGTACTTGGGAAGGTCAGCAAATAAAAGCCAATTTCACTTACCGTTTCGGTAACAAAAATGTTCAAGGCGCTCGTCAGCGTAAAACAGGTTTAGAAGATGAGAAAAATCGCGTCAAATCCGGAAAAGGATAAAGATGTTTTTTCATACTAATATTGGGGAAGGGAGTCCAACTGTTGTTGGATTTCCTTTTTTTTTTATGATTTTTACTGGAGGATAATAAATGCTAAAATGAACGTGTCTTACCCCCCTCAGTATAAATAAAAACACCCCGATTTTGCGTCATATCACGCAATTCCGGGGTGTTTTTTTATCACTCTGTTCGCCTATTCAAAAGCCTTATTGACAATTTGCTCTTGCTCTTTATTGTGCACTTTCACAAAACCGGAAGCCGGAGAAGCCGACGCTGGACGACCGATAAATTTCAATCCCAATTCTGTGTGGAATGTCGCCAGATAGAACCATGCACCGTTATTCTTAGGTTCTTCTTGAACCCAATAATAATCGGCTTTACCATATTTCTTCATAATCGCCTGAACTTGTTTTTCGGGGAACGGATAAATTTGTTCGACACGCACCACAGCCACATCTGTCCGATTATCCGTTTTTTGCTTATTCAAAAGGTCGTAATAGACTTTGCCGGAGCAAAAAAGAACCCTTTTGACCTTTTTTGCATCCACAAAAGTATCATCCATCACTTCTTGAAAACGGGTTCCAGTTTCAAAGTCTTTAATATCTGAAACACAATCCGGATGGCGCAACAATGATTTGGGCGACATCACTATCAAAGGCTTACGAAATGGACGCGCTAATTGACGGCGAATTAAGTGGAAGAAATTAGCCGGAGTCGTCACATTTGCAACTGTCATATTATTCTCGGCACATAATTGAAGAAACCTTTCCAAACGCGCTGATGAGTGCTCAGGTCCTTGCCCTTCGTAACCATGTGGCAAAAGAAGTACCATACCGTTTTGCCGCTGCCATTTGGATTCACCTGACGCAATAAATTGGTCAATGATGATTTGGGCGCCATTATTAAAATCACCAAATTGCGCTTCCCAAATAACCAATGGTTCCGGTGAGGCAAAGGCATAACCATATTCAAAGCCCATGACGGCATACTCTGAAAGGAAAGAATTATAGATATAAAATTGCCCTTGTTTTTCCGAAATCGTATTCAAGCGATTGTACTCTGCATTCGTTTCAGCATCAAAAAAACTTGCATGGCGGTGGCTGAAAGTACCACGTTTAACGTCTTCTCCACTCAAACGCACGTTTTTACCCTCAGTCAAAATCGAGCCGTACGCCATTAACTCCCCATAACCCCAATCCAATTTATTTGCTGTCAAAAGTTTCTTCTTACCTTCCAAATAGCGTAAAATATCTTTCAAAGGCGAAAATCCCGTTGGCAAGGACATCAGGTGGTCAAGTATTTTATCAATATTTTCTTTTGAGATGCCGGTTTCAGGCGACATTTCATAATCCGCATTCGTGGTGAATTTTTTAAGATTCCGCCAATTTTGTTCAGATTCTTGATAAGCATAAGGCAAGTTACCTTGTTTGACTCCGGCAAGACGCTCCTGCAAAAAGTCATCATATTCTTTTTTCAATTGTTCCGCCATTTCGCGCGTCACTTCACTGCGTTCGGTGAGGATTTGAATATAAACATCACGTGGATTCAAATGATTCCTTATGTTTTTCCACATCAAAGGTTGGGTGAACTCCGGATTATCACTCTCGTTATGACCATGTTTGCGATAACAAACCATATCAATAAATACATCGTTATTAAATTCCTGCCGATAGGCCACGGCTAATTCACTCGCAAAAACGACCGCTTCCGGATTGTCACCATTGACATGGAAAGTAGGCGCTTGAACGACAGTGCCTACACTTGTGCAATACGTTGAAGACCGTGCATCATCGAAATTTGTCGTAAAGCCAATTTGGTTATTGATAACAAAATGGATTGTTCCGCCGGCATAATAACCCGGCAATTGGCTCATTTGCACCACTTCATACATGATACCTTGACCCGCAGCGGCAGCATCACCATGAATCATTATCGGTAAAATACGGTCGTAATCGCTACCATATAATATGTCTGCTTTTGCCCGCGAATAACCGACTATCACAGGGTCAACGGCTTCAAGATGCGATGGGTTAGGCAATAATTTCAGGTAAACCGTTTTACCACCCATAGTAGTCACTTGCGAAGAATAGCCTAAATGATATTTTACATCCCCACTACCATGACTGAGTTGAGGCACCGCTTCATCAAATTCATTGAAAATATTATCATACGTTTTACGCATGATGTTAGCCAATACATTCAAGCGACCTCTGTGTGCCATCCCTATCACCACTTCCTCCACGTCATTATCCCCTCCGGTATTAATAATAGCATCCAAACCGGCGATGGTTCCCTCACCGCCTTCAAGAGAAAAACGCTTTTTCCCGATGAATTTTTTACCCAAAAACTCTTCAAAGCCCACTGCTTCGTTAAGTTTCTCCAGAATACGACGCTTTTTACTGATATCAAAACCGAATCCTTGCGTTTTTTCATTTCCCGCCGTAACGCCAATCCGTTGTTCAATCCGTTGACGCAACCAAGTCCGTTTTTCGTGGTTTTCGATATGCGAATATTCAAAGCCGATATCACTGCAATAAATAGCTTTCAGCCTTTCCATTATCTGCCGCAAAGTAGCCTCTTGCAAACCCAACACTTCTCCGGCGTAGAACACCTTATCCATATCAGCTTCTGTCAAGCCATAATCTTCGTGAGAGAGGCGAGGCTTATGGTCGCGGCGTGGTTTTAACGGATTGGTTGTTGAGAGCAAATGTCCTCTATGGCGATAGCCGTCAATCAACATCATGACCGCAATTTCCTTTTGTGGTATAGTTGAGACACCCCCCTGTGCCAAAGAGTCCTTTTGGGCAGTATCCATCGTTGCCGTAGTGCTATGCCCATTACCGTTGCCGCTACCACTCGCATAGTCAAACCCTTTAAAAAACATTGCCCACGACTGATCTATTGAAGTCGGGTCTTTTGCGTAATCCTTGTACAATCCTTCAATGTACGATGGATGTGCATTGGTTATAAATGAAAAATCGCTGCTCATCTAATCAAAATTATAAATGATTGAAAATTAATCTATATAGAAATCTATATGTAAAGGTAAAATATTTTTTATAAACCACCGAAAAAAGCGCCTGCAAAGTTATGTGCTTTTAAACGTGAAAAAGAGAGAAAATGCTGTGATGATGTCAAGTTTTTATAAAAAAAATGGTCTGAAATTGATAAATTCTTCAGACCTTCTTTTTAAATATTATTTCACTCGCAGTTGGAACTGTTCCCAAACCGCTTCAGCTATCTGATTCGTTAATTTTTCAATATAAAAACTTCCCGCTGCTGGGTCAACCACTTTATCCAAGTAACTCTCCATTTGTAAAAGATGTTGCACATTGCGGGCAATTCGACGGCTAAAGTCGGTAGATTCTCCATCCTGAATCGCATCACTCGGTGCAATTGTCAACATATCCACACCTCCTAAAACAGCGCTCATCGCTTGAGTCGTTGCCCTTATTTTATTCGTATGGACATCCTCAACATGTGTATTAGAAGAGACATATGCATTGAGCGTTGGCATTGATACTGAAGGTTCTAATATCTGCTCATTTATTCTATAAGCATCAAGAACATTACCCCAAAGCAACTTGATTGCTCTCAACTTAGCTATTTCTATAAAATAACTGATACCAATATTCAATTTAAACTGCATGTAATTATTCAATAAAATACTATCCAATCCATTGTTTATCAATATTTTAAGAAAATTATTTCCGCCAATCAAAATATCGGTTAACTCTTGGATTACATTTTCTGAGCCATCAAAAAAGGATAGCCCATCTATTGTCAAAACCTTAAAATGAGTCAAGTTTTGGCTTACCCATTCAATCATTCGTCTCACTTCTCTCGCCTCTTCATTAGTTGTGATGACAGGACTGAATGAAATCCCCCCCCTCAGTACATCGGGGTTTTTACCCATATCCACCCCAATTTTATAGAAAATTTTAAGGAAAGGCAATGGGTTTACCGTTCCTGTTTTTTCTGTAAAATAAATAGCTATATAGTCTAACTCAATCTCATGAATCAATATCAGCAACTCATTTTTTGTCGGATATTCATCAACGATAAAATTGATTGCGTTCGCTCCACCCATCAAGGCAGCCAAAGCTTGTTTGTTAGCTATTTTGTAATCGAGAGAAGAAACGTCAATATCTTCTCCAATGTCCCAACTATTACTCGGTTTCAGCGCTAATGACTCAGGCAATGCATCAAAATCATCCGCATGTGCAAAAGGGTCTATATTAAAAGTATCATTAGACAACGCGACTGGTGAAAGTTCCCAAGCAAGTTCAGACAGAGGGCGACCTTTAAGATCTTTTTCTATGCGATTCAGCCAATCTGCTTTTGAAGTGGGTGCGAATTCTGAAAAAAGATGTGGTTTTATCATTTTTAATGTTGTTTTAAGACCGTGACTTATTGGTATTAAATAGTCTCAATAATATTGCGAAGCCAAAGGTAGATAGATTTTGTGGAATGACCATTTTCTTTGTTTGATATTTATTACCTCGCTAAGCATCATACAAAAATCTGCGGCAACTTATCAAAATAAACAATAATGAAACAGCCTTGTATAACTATTCTCATATTTTTTTTCGCCTTCCATACTCAGGGGTATGCCCAAAACACTTCTAAAGTGTATGCGAAGGCAAAAATAAGGTCAAAATCAGTGTCTCAACCTTCAAAACATGTTGAAAAAAAATCGCGTATCAAGTTCGTTGAACAAACCATTGATTTAGGTACTATTAAAGAAGATGTGATAGTCGAAAAGTTTTTTGAGTTCAAAAACGAGGGTACTGCCGATTTAGTGATTATCAATGCCGAGGGCTCTTGCGGCTGCACCGTTCCAACTATTCCGATGGAACCCATCAAACCGGGCGAGAAGGGTAGAATTGGCGTCAAATACACCGCTAAAAACAAGGCAGGTCCCCAAAAACCGATTATTACCGTTACGACAAATGGTACACCGGCTTTAGTCAAATTACAATTGGAGTGTTGGGTCAATCAGATTCCAGGCGGTGTTAAAGAATAAATCACTGTGTATAAAAAAAGCCCTCTCTTTTGCAAGGAAGGCTTTTTTTATACAGCACTTGTTTATCTTTTCAGCATTATTCATCATCATCCGGGACACCCACTTCAACCGGAATTTTTGAAGGTGATTCAGCTATTTTAGCCCGAATTTCAGCTTCCATTACAGCGGCAACTTCCGGATTATCCAAAACGAAAAGTTTAGCAGATTCCCGTCCTTGTGCAATTTTGGTGCCTTTGTAGCTGTACCAAGCACCTGATTTTTGAACCACGTCAAGGTCAGTACCTAAATCCACTATTTCGCCCGCTTTAGAGATACCTTCGCCGAAAATAATATCAAACTCCGCCGTGCGGAAAGGCGGTGCTAATTTATTTTTCACCACTTTTACTTTCACGTGATTACCCGTCAAGTTACCATCTTTATCCTTAATAGCAGAACCTGATTTACGAATATCCAAACGCACCGAAGCGTAGAATTTCAAAGCATTACCGCCGGTTGTGGTTTCAGGATTGCCGAACATCACCCCAATTTTTTCCCGCAATTGGTTGATGAAAATGCAGCAACAATTGGTTCGACCGATTGTGGCCGTCAATTTACGCAATGCTTGTGACATCAAACGTGCTTGCAAACCCATTTTAGAGTCCCCCATTTCACCTTCAATCTCAGCGCGTGGCGTCAAAGCCGCAACGGAGTCAATCACAATAATATCAACCGCTCCCGAACGAATCAAGTTTTCCGTTATTTCAAGAGCTTGTTCACCATTATCGGGTTGAGAAATAAGAAGATTATCAACATCTACGCCCAACGCTTCAGCATAAAAACGGTCAAAAGCGTGTTCGGCATCAACAATCGCTGCGACGCCGCCTTTCTTTTGACATTCAGCAATCATATGGATGGCTAAAGTTGTTTTTCCTGAAGATTCCGGTCCGTAAATTTCAATGATACGACCTTTAGGAACGCCACCGCAGCCCAACGCAATATCCAAACCGATAGAACCTGTCGAAATGACTTCCACTTCTTCTACTTGTTTTTCGCCCAAGCGCATCACTGTTCCTTTGCCGTAAGTTTTATCGAGTCGGTCAAGCGTCATTTGCAACGCTTTGATTTTAGAGTCTTTCTCTTTATCGTTTGCCATTTTTTTGTAATTAAATTTATTTCAATTTTTTGTTTCAAACATTTCGACACAAAGATAAACTTTTTGTTTTTAAAAACAAATTTTGTTTATTAATTTTATAAAAAAGTTTTAAATTGTTTTAAAAAGTATAAAAAAAAATTACACCGTAGTATTACTGCTTCCGAATAGGCATCAAATGTAGGAAAGTTTTAAAAAAAACAAAATTTTTTATTGCGATGAAGCAGTACATGTAATGGATAAGACTAAAATGCCATTTTGACAGTTAAACCGGCATGGCATTCCTTTTGAACACCCATTCACACATAAAAATACACATTCTGTAAATCCTTAATTCAAAAAAGATAGAATATGATAAAAGGAAACATTTCTGTACAAACGGAAAATATTTTTCCCATTATTAAAAAGTTCCTCTATTCAGACCAAGAGATTTTTCTCCGCGAACTGGTCTCGAACGCCGTTGACGCAACGACTAAACTGCAAACCCTTGCCAAACGGGGAGAAGTACAAGGTGAAGTTGGCGATACTCACATCGAAATCAAGATAGACAAAGATGCTAAGACATTGACTATCAACGATAAAGGTATCGGTTTGACTGCCGACGAAGCTCAGCGATACCTCTCGGAAGTTGCGTTTTCGAGCGCATCTGAATTCATGGAAAAATACCAGGAAGGTGCCATAATCGGTCATTTCGGCTTGGGTTTTTATTCCGCTTTTATGGTGGCAAAACAAGTTGAGGTGGTCTCAAAATCGTACAAAAACGAACCGGCTGTGCGTTGGACTTGTGACGGCACGACCGAATACAGAATTGAAGAGGCTGACAAAACGTCACGTGGCACCGATGTCATTTTGCATTTGGCGGACGATGAGTTAGAATTTTTGGATGAATACAAAATCGAGGGCTTGCTTGAAAAATATTGCAAGTTTTTACCAGTTGAAATTGTGTTCGGCACCGAAAAAAAAGACGATAAAGACGTTCCGAAAGTCATCAACAACCCCTCTCCGGCTTGGAAAAAATCGCCGAGTGA
>JANPGW010000474.1:0-10506 GCA_031424115.1 Saprospiraceae bacterium
GAAAACGGATTTGCCCGATTTGCAATATGCTTTATATCGTTTTGTTGTTGCTATCAACCATTTTAAGGATGAATTGACTATTTTGGAGAATATTCCCGAAGGAGAAAACAGCCAAATGGAACGCCTTGAAACCATTTTAAACAGCCAAAGCACGCCCAGTTTTGAATTTCATCGAGAAGGTAAAGAACGCACCAATATGTCGGACGATGATTTTAAAGCATTGGTGACAAAAGGCAAACACCATTGCCAAATCGGCGATGTATTTCAAATTGTGTTATCCCGCAATTTTGAGCAAAGTTTCAGCGGTGATGATTTTCAAGTGTATCGGGCGTTGAGAAGCATCAACCCCTCGCCGTATTTGTTTTATTTCGATTATGGTTCTTACAAAATTTTCGGCTCTTCACCTGAGCAGCAATTGGTTATTAAAAACCGCATTGCAGGTGTTAATCCTATTGCAGGCACGTACAAACGCACGGGCGATGACGAAAAAGATGCCCAATTGGCGCGTAAATTGGCGAAAGACCCCAAAGAAAATGCGGAACACATCATGCTCGTTGACTTGGCGCGCAATGACTTGGGTAAGCATTGCAAATCCGTTAAAGTCAAAGAGTTGCGGGATATTCAATTTTTTAGCCACGTTATCCACATCGTGTCAAAAGTAGAAGGCGAGTTGCGCAATGATGTCAACCCGATTGATGTTTTTGCGGACACATTTCCCGCCGGAACGCTTTCGGGCGCACCCAAATACAAGGCTATAGAATTGATTGATGCATACGAGAAACAAAATCGCCATTTTTACGGCGGCGGCATCGGTTTCATTGGTTTCAATGGTGACATCACCCACGCCATCATTATTCGCTCATTTTTATCAAAAGACAATGTTTTGTACCGTCAAGCGGGCGCCGGCATAGTGGTATCCAGCGTTGAAGAAGACGAATTGCAAGAAGTGAATAATAAATTGGGGGCGTTGCGGAAGGCTTTGGATATGGCGGAGAAAATTGCTTAAATTGCGTATGAAAAGATATGCCATTGGTGACATACACGGTTGTTTGAAAACTTTTCAAACCCTTTTGGAGCAAATCAATTATTCAAAATCGGATGAATTGTTTTTGTTGGGCGATTATGTGGATAGAGGACCCGACTCAAAAGGTGTTTTTGACCACATATTCCATCTTCGTGAAGAAGGATATAAAGTCGTGTGTTTAAAGGGAAATCATGAGCAAATGCTTTTAGATTCTATCAAAGACGATAGATGTAGAAAAAGTTGGCTATTGAATGGCGGTGTGCAAACTTTGATGAGTTTTGATGCTGAAACGATTCACGAAATTCCTGATCAATACAGTGATTTTATGACTGATTTGCCGAGTTATTATACAACAGATGACTTTATTTTTGTTCACGGCGGTTTGAGTTTTAATATCAAAAATCTTTTTAAAGATGAATCTTCTATGCTGTGGGAAAGAGCGTGGTACGATAAAGTCAATTATAAATGGTTAGATAAAAAAATAATTGTGCACGGGCATACCCCTTCAACTAAACAAGAGATAGAAGAAATGGGTAAGTACATAAAAATGAATCAATACATTAATCTCGATTGCGGTTGTTTTGTCAGTCAAAAAAGAGCGGATATGGGTTTTTTGACGGCTTTAAATTTAGATACTCATGAGCTTTATTTTCAAAAATGTGTGGATGAGGTCATATATTAAAATATTGAAAATCAATTAATTATGAAAATATTAGTGTTAGATAATTACGATTCTTTTACCTACAATTTGGTTCAATACATTACAGAACTAACGGGAGAGACCCCCTCAGTATATCGCAACGATAAAATCACTCTCGACGAAGTGGATGCTTACGATGCAATTGTTCTGTCTCCGGGTCCCGGTTTGCCGAATGAAGCGGGTATTATGCCTGAACTGATAAAACGATATGCGCCCACAAAGCACATTTTTGGTGTATGTTTAGGTATGCAAGCCATTGGAGAGGCTTTTGGCGGTGAACTCTATAATTTGCCAAAAGTGTTTCATGGAGTAGCTACACCCATACAAGTCGTTGATAATCAGGAACTTATATTTCAAAATATACCCAAAGAAATCTTGGTTGGCCGATACCATTCTTGGGCGGTTAAGTCTGAGAATTTGCCGGATGAATTAAAAATCACGGCTACAGCAGATAGTGGTAAAACCATTATGGCATTGAGTCACAAGACGTATAATGTCCGAGGTGTTCAATTTCACCCCGAAAGTGTGATGACCGACTACGGCAAACAGATTTTGAAGAACTTTTTTACCCCCCTCAGTACCAGCATCAAGACGTCTGCAATTGAATATGTTTTTTAAAAAATAAAAATTCTTAGCTATGAGTAAAAAGAAAAAAAAATCAGGTAAGCAAGGTGTTCCACAACAAAATATGACACCCATGCAGTATATCAAATCGGGTCGAGCGCGCAAGTTGCCAATTTTGGAATGTGTCATCAATGCGGATTGGAAAACTTCGGGGCTCAGTTCGTTGGTTGTAGCGCGTCAGCACACGACCGGCAATGTCACTTTTGGCTTTTTTCTGGTTGACACTTTCTGTTTGGGACTAAAAAATGCCGATGTGGGATTCAGCCGTTCCACATACGATTATGATGATTTTTTAGAGAAAATTTCTGATCGACACATGAGCAATTTGCTTAGAATTGATTATGCATTGGCGCACAATATTCTGTACGGAGCCGCTGCGTATGCCGAAGATTTAGGCTTTAAACCCCATAAAGATTGGTCATTTGCCCAAATGGTGCTCGAAGAAGATACCGAAGATGTGGAGTTGATAGACGTTGAGTTCGGTAAAGATGGCAAACCCTGTTTCATAAATGGGCCTTATGACAGCGTCAACCGAGTTATTAATACACTGAAAAAAAGTGTAGGAGAAGGTAATTTTGATGTTGTTTTAATGGATGGCGGCGGGGCATTCGGAGACTTTGATTTTGAAAAAGAGTTTGATGAAGAAGAGGAGAACGAAGATGATGACGATACCAAAGATGCTGATTACGAAGAGGTGAAATAAATAAATAGGAATTACGAATTAGGAATTTTTTAAAGTATTGATAATCAAATATTTATGAAACAAGTTTTATCGAAATTATTCGATCATAAGAAACTGAGCAAAGCGGAAGCCAAGGATATTTTAATCAATATTTCGGCGGGCAAATACAACGATGCACAAATTGCTGCTTTTATTACAGTTTACCTCATGCGTCCGATTGCGGTGGATGAATTACAAGGTTTTCGCGAAGCCTTGTTGGAGTTGTGTGTGCCAGTAGATTTGGAAGGGGTTGACACGATTGACGTCTGCGGAACGGGCGGCGATGGTAAAAATACTTTTAACATCTCTACTTTGTCTTCTTTTGTGTTGGCAGGTGCAGGATATAAAGTGTCGAAACACGGCAATGTCGGGGTTTCCTCGAATAGCGGCTCATCGGATGTGTTACAGTATCTCGGCTACCAATTTTCGAACGATGTAGATAAACTCAAAAGGCAACTTGATAAAGCCAATATATGTTATTTTCATGCACCCTTGTTTCACCCCGCGTTGAAAACAGTGGGACCCATTAGGCGACAACTCAGTGTAAAAACGTTTTTTAATATGCTGGGTCCATTGGTCAATCCGGCACAACCGAAATACCAATTGACGGGCGTTTTTAGTTTGGAATTGGCTCGGCTGTACCAATACATTTTTCAACAAATTCCCGAAAAAAAATACGCTATTGTGCATTCCCTCGACGGCTATGATGAAGTAAGTCTGACCGGTGATTTTAAGCTCAAAATGAACGCTAAAGAAGCGGTTGTTTCTCCACAAAGTATTGGCAAACAAATATTGACGCAAGAATCCTTGTTCGGCGGTGATACGGTAGAGGAAGCCGGTCAAATTTTTATGGCTATACTGAGGGGGGAGGGTACATCGGCTCAAAATGACGCTGTGGCTGTCAATGCCGGTGTGGCGATTCATTGTATTAAACCCGAAACATCCTTAACTGATTGTATTGCAGAGGCAGAAGAGAGTTTGATGAGTGGTAAGGCGTTGAAAGCGTTGGAGAAGTTGGTGAGTTTGAATTGAAAAAATAATACTTGAAATATTTATAAGATAGCATGGCAAAGAAGAAAAAGGAAGACATTCAATTGCAAAGCCCACCGGTTTTGTTTAAAGAAACACAAAGTATTATCAGTGACATCAGAGCAAAAGTTGAAGGTGATTTTATGAGCTATTGGGTATCAGGAAATAGCCGGATTATCATGGATGATGTAGTAGCTTTTTATGAAATATTGAAAAATAAAGAACGCCACAAAAGGCTTTATTTATTCATTAAAAGTGGCGGTGGAAATGGTAAAGCATCATTAAGAATCATCAATCTTTTGAGAGAATATTATGAAGAGATTATCGCATTAGTACCTTTGGATTGTGCCTCAGCAGCTACGATGCTTGCTTTAGGAGCGGATTGTATTGAGATGGGTTCATTAGCATATTTATCAGCTGTGGATACTTCTATTACCCATGAATTATCGCCAATTGATAAAGACAATGATTTGGTGAGTGTGAGCCAAGTAGAATTGAGCCGCGTCTTAAAACTTTGGGAAGATAAAAAACAGGATAATGATGGCAATCCTTATAATTCACTGTATGCTCATATACACCCTTTAGTGTTTGGTGCCGTTGATAGAGCCAGTTCTTTATCTATGAAATTGACAACAGAGATTTTATCGTACCACATGGATGATTTAGAACAAGCTTCTGCCATAAGTCAGCATCTCAACTCTGCCTATCCAGCGCATGGTTATCCGATTACCTTTAGAGAAACTCAAAAAATCGGGTTAAAAGTTGTCAAAATGAGCCAAGATGTGAATGAATTATTGTTATCCCTCAATAACCTTTATTCTGAAATGGCGCAATTAGCATTAACAGATTATGATGAGTTGAACTACCATGACAATGAAATTTTGAAAATTATTGAAACCAATCTTGTCCAATTGTTCTATCAAAAAGATAAGGATATGCACTATCGAGCCGATGAAAGAAGATGGGTTCCCATGAACGATTTAAGTTCATGGAGAAAGATGACTGAAACAACAGAGGGCTATGATGAAAGCAAGTTTTATATAAATTAAGTTTGTAATTTACAAATAGTTGATAATGAATATTTTAGATAAAATAGTTGCTGCAAAAAAGATTGAAGTTGCGGAACGCAAAAAGGAGACCCCCCTCAGTATATTGACTCAACAACCTGCTTTTAAAGAGGCTTGTTTTTCTTTGAAACGCTCTTTAAAAAAAGTCGGTTCAACGGGTATTATTGCGGAACATAAGCGTAAATCGCCTTCTTTGGGCTGGATTCGGGAAAGCTCAGATGTGGTTGAAGTGGTCAAAGGCTATGCTCATGCCGGGGCTGCGTGCCTTTCGGTTTTGACCGATGAACTATTTTTTGGCGGTACTCTGGCGGATTTGAGGGCAGCCCGACGAGCGGTAGAAATACCGATTTTGAGGAAAGATTTTATGATTGATGAATACCAAATCTATGAAGCCAAAGCCCATGGCGCGGATGTTATTTTGTTGATTGCGGAATGTTTGACCAAAAATGAGGTCAAAACCTTAGCGGAATGTGCCAAAAACGTGGGGTTGGAAGTGTTGTTGGAAATGCACGATGCCGAGGGTTTGGATAAAATATGTGATGCCGTAACCTGTGTCGGTATCAATAACCGCAACCTCAAAACGTTTGATGTGTCCATTCAAACGTCCATTGATTTGTCTTCTCAAATTCCGGACACCTTTGTGAAAGTGGCTGAAAGTGGCATTTCGAATCCCCAAACGCTCCCGATACTGAGGGGGTACGGTTTTGAAGGTTTTTTGATTGGTGAGGCATTTATGAAAACGGGGAATCCGGGGGCGGCGATGGCGGAATTTGTATCACGAATATAATTTGGAGGACTGTGTGTATGGAGCCACGAATTTTACGAATTTACGAATTTGACAAATCTAGATTTACTCAATAAGAATGTCAACACATAGATTGGAAAAATTCGTAAATTCGTAAAATTCGTGGCTACATACACGTAATAAATTACATAAACATATAAAAACTAAAACTATGAGCGAAATTATTTACAGACAAGAATCTTACAAAATTATTGGTGTTTGTATGAATGTGTACAACACTTTAGGAATGGGTTTGACGAAATTGTTTACAAAGATACTATTGAAATCGAGTTTAAACGATTGGGAATACCTTACATAAGAGAAAAAGATTTTGGAATAACTTATAAAGGTTTATTGTTGGACAGGAAGTTTTACGTTGATTTTTTTGTTTACGATAAAATAAATTTAGAAATTAAATCTAAGGCTGCTCTTACAGAGTCGCATATTTTTCAAACGAAAAATTATTGTGCCTGCTCAAAAACGAAACTGGGGCTGTTAGTCAATTTTGGAGCACCAAGTTTAGAGTATAAGCGAATTTTGAATTGAAAATATCCACATATAGATTCGTCAAATTCGTGAATTGGCAAAATTCGTGGCACCACACACAACCGAGCAAAATTATAAAATGAAAATAAAAATATGCGGCATGCGCAACCCCGCTAACATCGAAGCGGTGGCGGCATTACCGATTCACTTCATGGGTTTTATTTTTTATGACAAATCTCCGCGCTACGTGGCACCGACGGATGATATTTCAACGTGCCCCGACGACTTGACGAAAGTGGGGGTTTTTGTGAATGCGGACATTGATTTTATTTTACATAAAATTGACGCCTATGACTTGGATGCGGTACAATTGCACGGTAGCGAGACCCCTCAGTATATAGAGGATTTATCGAATGAAATATGGTCAAAATTGCGATTTGTGGCCAATTCGGACATTGAAATCATAAAAGCATTTCCAGTAGATAGTGATTTTGATTTTGAAACGGTTAAACCCTACCAAGAATTAGTGAAATATTTTTTATTTGATACTAAAACATCGCAACATGGCGGGGCAGGCGTGAAATTCGATTGGTCTATTTTGGAAAAATATGATTCGGATGTGCCGTTTTTATTAGCGGGTGGTATTTCAGAAAATGATGTGGAGGCTCTTGTAAAATTGAAAAGTCTAAGGCCACAAATGTATGGTTTGGATTTGAACTCCAAATTTGAAATGGAGCCGGCTTTAAAAAATGTTGAAAAATTAGAATCGTTTTTGAGTGGGCTGAGTCATGCTTGCGAAAAAAGCGTTATAACAGATGGGATATGAATATCATTGAGATAAAAAACCTCACGGCTCAACGGGCGGATAAAACCGTTTTTAACCACCTCAATTGGACGCTGAAACCAATTGAGAATTGGGCAATCGTGGGCAAATCCGGTGCCGGTAAAACGAGTTTTATTGACCTCATAATGGGTAAAATGAGTATTAAAAAAGGGTCATTGACCTATCCTTATTTGCACTCTACAGCGATGCTCGAAAAGGGATATTTCAGATTAGCGGATTATGTGGCAGTGGTGCGGTTTAATATTTCAATCATCAATTATAAGCAATTTTACTATCAGCAAAGGTATTATTCGAGTGAAAATGAGGGCGTTCAAACGGTTCGAGAATTTTTGAAAACAAGAGATGAGAAAATTTTTAACCTATTGAAAATCAATGATTTATTAGACTTAGAGTTTGTGAAATTATCGAATGGACAGACCCGAAAAATGTATTTGGCAAAAGCACTTTTACGCAAACCGGAGTTGCTGATTTTGGATAACCCTTTTTTAGGGTTAGACGTTGATGCCCGATCTGTTTTACAAAATATAATTAATGAATTGATTGTTGAAGGTTATCATATTGTTGTAATTTGTAATTATATCCACGAAATTCCTTCGGGCATCGACAAGACGCTGTGGGTGGACAATTTTAAAATCAGTGAAGTAAATCCAACATCAAACCTCAAAGTGCATTTGAATGGTTATACTAAGGGGGGGGATATTACGGATAATTTGGAGGAAATTGCAGATTTGAATAACTCCTTTTTCCCCATTCCTCCGGTCTCGAATTTTCAAGATGCAGTCAATATGACAAATATTGTGGTTAAATACGATGAAAAAACGGTGTTAAACAACATCAGTTGGCAAGTGAAACGGGGTGACAAATGGGCATTAGTGGGTGAAAACGGTTGTGGAAAATCCACTTTACTGAGCCTTATTTTTGGCGATCATCCGCAGGCTTACGCCAATAATATAATTGTGTTTGACCGAAAAAGAGGCAATGGAGACAGCATTTGGGACATCAAAAAACGCATCGGTTATGTCTCACCTGAGTTACATCTGTATTTTACCGAACATATTACCAATATCAATTTAGTGTGTGACGGAAAAGCAGAAGGAGTTGAATTTGCTCATTATTTATTTGATTTTTACGGAATCAAGGCGCTTGAAAAACAGGATTTTCAACGCACATCCATGGGTGAACAAAGGCTGATTTTATTGTTTAATGCCCTTGTTCAAAATACTGAATTGTTGATATTAGATGAGCCATTTCAAGGGTTGGATAAAGAAACGATTGAGAGAACAAAGGTGTTAATTGATGTTTTTTGCCAAAATAGAACGCTCATTCTTGTTACTCATTATCAGGAAGAAATACCTCATTGTGTCACTCAGTATTTACAACTGAAAGAAGGGAAAATGGTAGAAATGGTTGCTTAATTGTTTCTTTTTACTCATAAACAATAGTATTACTTGTTTTTTTTATTATTTTTAAAAAAAGACATAATTATTTTTAGAAATATTGTTTGGTTTCTGAAAGTGAATATCCGTTATTTTAGAAAAACATAAGTTGAGATGACAGAATATTATTTTGATTTATAAAATTTAAATACTTATTCGTATTTATATTGTTTTTTGTTCTTTGTTTTTATCAGTAACTATGTCGTAATTTTGCAGTGGAAAGTAATTTAATCAACAAAATTTTAAAATTCCACAACAAAATGACGAAATTTCAAGAAGCAATTGAATTTTATAAGTCTTTTATGTCAGACAAATTAAAAATGACTGACGTAAATGAATCCATATTAGTGAAACTGGCTCAAATGCTCGGCGATAGCATTTTTGATGCTGATGCCTCACTTGTAGCTTGTTCAGATAAAGGGGAGCTCAAAAGAGTTAAAGAACTCTATTTGTTAGGCGAACTAAAATTGACGGAAAGCCCCGAATTAGACAAAGCGATTAAAGCCGTTTGTGAGAAAATGGGTACTTCGAATCGTAAAAAATTTCGGGTCGTTTTTTATTATTTGTTATTGCAAGAGTTTAAGTTGGAGGGTTCATTTACGTTGGAAAAAAAATCCAGTAAAGTGAGTCAAGCACCAAAAGCAACAACTGCTAAGGCTGAACCGAAAACTGAAAAAACAGAAAAAGCATCGGTCAAAGCTGAGGTGAAAACTAAAGCAACCACAGCTAAACCAGCAACAAAAACCATAGAAACAGAAGAAGAACCGGTAAAAACGGAGAGTAAAGCAAAGCCCAAACCGGCTTCTGCTAAAAAGGAAGAAAAAGTGAAAGAAGAAGCACTGTCTTCTGAACCAAAAACACTCATTGAAAAAGTTGATATTTTTGTTAATTTAATTAGAGATGATTTGAATTTTGATGATATTCATTACGATTTGTTGTCTAATTTGGTCAGCACTTCGGGGGAAGCATCGATAGTTAATACCTTATTTGATGATGAGTATAATTATATCAAAGAGAGCTTCCTCAAAGGGCGTTTGGGTTTAAGTGACAACGACAATCTTGATGAGGCTATTTATATTGTAGATACACGCATGGGCGATTTGCCGAAGCACCGTCCTGTTTTTTACTACTTACTGACTAAACATTTAGGCAGAGAATGGGTTATATTAGAGCCTACTACCGCTAATCTGTTTTAAGAAAATAAGAAGTTAAAAATAGAAAAACGTGCGCATCGGTTGATTGTCGCGCGTTTTTTTTTATGAATACAGGAATCAATTAATTTTTAATAATATATAAAATGCAAGCATTAACAGCAGAAGAAAAAGTAATAGGTAAATACCAACCCGATGCGGCCGGTTTTTACGGTGAATTTGGTGGCGCGTTCATTCCCGAAATGTTGTACCACAATGTGGAGACATTGCGTAAAAACTATTTGAAAATCATTAATTCCAAAGATTTTCAGAAGCAATTTAAGTCGTTATTGGCTGATTATGTCGGACGCCCGACACCTTTATATTTGGCAGAAAGACTGTCGAAAAAGTACGGTTGTACCATTTATTTGAAGCGGGAAGATTTGTGTCACACCGGCGCGCATAAAATCAATAACACCATCGGTCAAATTTTGGTGGCTCAGCGTTTGGGCAAGACACGCATTATTGCCGAAACCGGAGCAGGTCAACATGGCGTGGCTACGGCAACCGTTTGTGCTTTGATGGGTATTGAGTGCGTGGTTTTTATGGGTTCAGTAGATATTGAGCGACAAGCCCCTAATGTGGCGCGGATGAAAATGCT
>JANPGW010000475.1:0-10119 GCA_031424115.1 Saprospiraceae bacterium
TCTTAACTTTTGACCATTATGCTCATAGGCTACGCGCGGGTTTCTACCTTTGACCAAAACCCGGACTTACAAAAAGACGCGCTCGAAAAAGCAGGGTGCGAAAAAATATTCACCGATACCATCAGTGGCACGGTATCTCAACGACCCGGACTGACTAAAATCAAGGAGATACTCCGCCAAGGTGATACTTTGGTGGTGTGGCGTTTGGATAGGTTGGGGCGTTCACTCAAAGACCTGATTGATTGGATGAACTACTTGGATACTGAGGGGGTCGCTTTGAAGAGTCTGCAAGAATCCATTGATACGTCCACCGCAACGGGCAAACTCGTTTTTCATGTCTTTGGTGCATTGGCTGAATTTGAGCGAAATTTGATTTTGGAGCGCACCCAAGCGGGGCTTTCGGCTGCTCGAGCCAGAGGCAGATTAGGCGGCAGACCGAAAACGCTGAACGATGATAAAAAACAAGTCGTGATTGACCTTTATAATGAACGGAAACTGACGGTGAAAAAAATTTGTGAGATGATGGGCATTTCTAAACCGACATTGTATAGTTATGTGCGGGATAATGCCAAAACCTACTCAAAGGATGAAAGTTACACCCCCTCAGCCTGCCTGTCCGGCAGGCAGGTATCCGTGACTAAGCAACCTCTAAAATAATCAAAATGTAATGAAACTAACAACTCTATTTTTACTCCTTGTAGGATGTTTTCAGCTGAGTTTTTCACAAAATCAGGAAGCTGAAAAAACAGTTATAAACATTGATTTCAATAAAAACATTGGCGATATGTACCCTTTTTGGGCATTTTTCGGAGCTGACGAACCCAATTATGCGTACATGAAAGATGGAAAAAAGCTATTAGCAGAATTGGGCGCAATGAGTCCGGTTCCTGTTTATTTCAGAACCCATAATTTACTGACTTCAGGCCATGATACCCTATCGTTGAAATGGGGTTCGACCAATGTTTACACGGAAGATGCGGCAGGTAATCCGATTTATGATTTTACAATTATTGATAAAATTTTTGACACTTATCTACAACGGGGTGTAAAACCCTTAGCACAATTTGGATTTATGCCCGAAGCCCTTTCTATCAAACCACAACCGTATGAACATCATTGGCAGCCCGGCAAACCATACGATCTCATTTATACAGGCTGGACATATCCACCGAAAGACTATAAAAAATGGTCCAATTTGGTGTATGAATGGGTCAAACATTCGGTAACAAGATATGGGAAAACAGAAGTGGAATCATGGTATTGGGAACTTTGGAATGAACCTAATATCAAGTATTGGAGTGGTACTGTTCAAGAGTTTTGCAAATTATATGACTATACGGTTGATGGTGCAAGGCGCGCACTGCCCAGCATAAAAATCGGAGGACCCGATGTAACGGGACCGAATTGGGAAGGCTCTGCCAATTTTTTGAAGACCTTTTTAAAACACTGTGTTTCGGATACCAATTATGTGACCGGTAAGATAGGAACACCTTTAGCATTTATTGCATTCCATGCGAAAGGTTCCCCTAAAATAATAGACAGTCATGTGCAAATGAATATGGGTACACAACTGAGGGATATTGCCGCAGGTTTTAAGATTGTTACGGCGTTTCCAACTTTAAAAAATTTACCTATTATTATTGGTGAATCCGATCCCGAAGGTTGTGCCGCTTGCGGCATGAAAACCAACCCTCAAAATGCTTACCGCAATGGTACGATGTATTAGAGTTATACGGCGGCTTCTTTTGCGAGGAAATATGGACTTGCCGACTATTATAAAGCGAATCTAAGAGGAGCAGTCAGTTGGTCATTTGAGTTTGAAAATCAACCTTATTTTTATGGATTTCGAGATTTGGCAACCAATGGAATTGACAAACCCGTACTGAATGTTTTCAGAATGTTTGGGATGATGTCAGGCAAACGGGTAGCAGTAACAGGTAATCAAGCTTATAATTTTGCCATGATTCGAGATTCAAGCGTTCGGGGCAAAAAAGCGGATATTGATGCTCTTGCCAGTAAAGATGTGCATTCGGCGGCGGTGATGCTTTGGCATTATCATGATGATGATATACCGGCGGCAGATGCTCGAATAGAGGTAAATTTGAAAGGTTTTACTCATAAAACAGTGAATTTTTACCATTATCGGATTGACAATGACAACAGTAACGCTTACGAAGTTTGGAAAAAAATGGGAGCACCTGAAAATCCAACGACTGAGCAAATCGCGGTATTAGAAAAGGTCGGACAATTGACTTTATTAACATCACCCATTTATATGAAAACCAAAGATGGCGAACTAAAATTAATGATTCAACTACCCAGACAAGGCGTTTCATTATTGAAATTTGATTGGTGAGGTAAAAAGACTAAACAATCCGCTGTAAAAGCGCTTTTTGTACCGCTTCCGTAGCTGAATGGACATGTAATTTTTCATAAATATTCTTCAAGTGCGAATTGACTGTGCCGTAGCTGATGCCACAGGCGTCGGCTATCATTTTATAACTCAAGCCTTTGGTGAGATGCCCCAATATTTCTTTCTCGCGCTCTGATAGCATTTGGTATTCCTTCTGTGGCGATAGGGTGACTTGTTGATTAGTCAACATCGTCAACACATTTCGCGCAATATGCGGACTCATAGGCGAGCCGCCATTAAAGGTTTCGGCGATGGCTTCTAATATTTTATCGGCGGGCGTACTTTTGAGAATATACCCTGTTGCACCCATACAAAGAGCAGCGAATACACGCTCATTGTCATCAAACATGGTTTGCACCAATACTTGCACCTGTGGATATTGGCTTTTGATAAGTCGTGTTGCTTCAATGCCCGATATACCAGGCATTTGCAAATCCATCAGTACGACATTGGGTTTTTGTTTTTTAATAATTTCTAAAACGTTATTGGCATTAGAATATGCGCCTGCCAAATAGAAATCGGCTGAACTTTCTACCAAAGTTGCGAGTATTTCACGCATATCGGGGTAATCTTCAAATATGGTTACACGTATCATTGGTATATCACTTGAATTTTGTAGCAAGGTGCGCATAATTGAGGATGTATTCAATCCCTAATGTTAGGGATAATTTGTTAAAGCAGCTATTGGAAATGAAAATTGGATACAAGTACCATCGAACGAGCTTTCAATCTGAAAGGTTCCGCCAATTTCTTCCATTCTTTTTTCAAAATTATATAATCCATTCCCTTCTTTATGAACATTGTTTTTATCAAAACCTCTACCATTATCTGATATTTTTAAAACAAAGTCTTCGTTATGTATGGCTGTTTCTATGGTAACAGTCGTTGCCTCGGCGTGTTTCACAATATTATTAATGGCTTCTTTATAGGCTAAAAACAAATGGCGTTTGGTATGGAAAGGCATATCAGGCAAGGCATTTTCAGATGGTAATTGCCAATGAAGTGTTATATTTTTAGCATTCAAAGTTTCCGAACTTGAAATGTACATTCGTTCCCAAACAGACTGACGGCTATCTTCTTTCAACGTCCAAATAGTATCGCGCATGGTTTGAATCATATCCCTTGATTTAATACCGATGCGTTCTAATTCAGTGACTAAATCAGGCGCAAATTTCTGGGCTTTGGCTTTAGCCAAATCACTAAAAATAGCGATAGTGCTCAGTGCAGAGCCAATTTCATCGTGCAAATCAGCAGATACCCGCTTGCGTTCGGTGGTTTGACCTTTATTAAAGGCGGTTTGAACTTCATCCAATGCTTTTTTAAGTTCGGCGGTTCGCTCTTCTACTTTATGTTCTAATCCATTATTAAGGGCTTCAATTTCAGTTTTTTGAAGCCGCAATTGTTTATTCAGTTTTTGTTTTTGTTGCATATTGCGGTATAAGAAAAAGGCAATAATTAATAGTGAACAGACGCCGCCTATCAAAGCATATTGCCTTATACGGGCTTGATACATGATGCGGTCTGTTTCGATTTTTTTCCGCCGTTGCTCTTCCTTTAAGGTTAAAACTTGTACCTGCCTGATTTTATCAATATTAATTGTGCTGTCTTTAGCAGCGGTAGCGAGGTCATTTGCGCGGAGTGCGGAGTTGAAATCACCTTTTCTTTCATAGGCTAAACGCAATAATTCTGCTGATTCCTGCATCAAAATGTAATTTTTGAGCGGTTTTGATACCTCATACGTTTTTTGAGAGTAATGAATTGCCGAGTCAAGTTGGTTGGTTTGAAGGTAGAATCGTGCAAGAGACAATTGGCTTTCCGTTATGGACTCTGGGAATTGGGCAACTATTGCTTTGTCAAGAGCCAAGCGACAAAAGTAAAGAGCAGAATCAAGGTTGCCCAATCGAAAGTGTACTTTGCCCAGCATATTACAAGTTTGGCAATAAAAAAAGGCGTAACCGTTGTCAAATACATTTTTCTCATTCAAACCATTGGATTGCAGGTAGTCTATATGCAATACCCGTTGGTAGCTCATTCGAGCGTAATATATAGCAGAATCCAGTTGCCCTAATTTTTCAAAACAAAGTGCCAATTCTCTGCTTCCTGCCATATAGCCCCTTTCATCTACAAGAGTATGGGTTTTTTCTGAAATACTTTCAAGTTTCAAAAATGACAAACGTGCATAATGCAATGCCTTCTCAAAATCTCCTTGGGCTTGATAATTCATACCAATAAATGCCTCCGCCATACCATGTATTTCTATTTGGCTTTGCTCACATTTTTGAATGACTTGTTGCAAAAGGTCTATTGACTTTGGGTTTTCGCCTATCTTTTGATAAAAAAAAGCCGCCTGTAAAAAAGTACCTATCTGACTGTCTATGTCAAGTTTTTCAGCTACCTCCACTGCTTCGGTAAAATACCGTAAAGATTCATCTACATGCTCATATTGATTAGCTGCACCCAATAAATTCAACAAGTTGATCCGTGCCGTATCAGCTTTTGCAACTGACAATAATGCTTTCAAACTATCAATATAATGTGGTGTAGGGTTAAATTGCCCAAAGAGTGAGGTATGGATTAAAAAAAATATATATCTGTATATTGATTTCATTTTTTGAAAATTGTATAACCTTATTTGTTCAGATTTTAAAATAGTTGAAGTGATATGAGTATATACTTTTTTTGTAAGATAAAATTAAGCATTTTTTTTCAATTAGTCCCTAAGATTAGGGATTGTAGAAGAGACTTAAAGGATGGAATTTTGTAACAATTATGTATTCAATAGGGAAAAATACTGAGGGGGTACAATTTTACGATTAATCAACAGTAATAACCGCTATTAAAATTATTTCAAATTAATCCTCTTTTTTTAATCATGCCCGAAGGAATTCCTTTGGTAAAAAAAAATTCTACAAATGAAAAAGTTAACCACAACGCTTAGTTTCCTTCTTTTTTTATTAGTTTCTTCTTTTGCTCAATTAACGCCTGTCACAGGTAATTTTGTCGGTGTTGCCGGTGTTGAAGCCGATACTGACGGCAATTTATGGGTAACAGAGACCGGTGATGGTACTAATAATGGTCAAGTAGTCCGCGTAAAACCCAATGGCGATAAAGCCGTAATCATCAAAGGATTACCTTCCAACACTGACCCATCTAATGGTGAAACGGGTGGACCTTGGCGGACTATGCTGCTACCAAATAATCGTTTGGCAGTTATCGTAGGCGAAGGACCAACAGCCCTTTTCGGTCGAATTATGTTTTTTAATCTCACAGGTTTTCAGCCTGGAATCAGTCCTGCCAAAACTGTTGCTGATACTATTTCAACCATTGACATCAGTCGCTTTGCATTAGCACAATCAGGCGTTACCAATAGCAATCCGTTTAGTGCTGTTTTGGATAGTGATGGCAGTTGGTATGTGGCTGATGCGGGGGCGAATATGATTGTAAAAGTGGCACCGAATGGCGTGCGGTCTGTATTTGCTCGTTTTCCTAAAGTTCCCAATCCTACGCCTATCGGACCTCCTGTGGTGGATGCTGTTCCTACTAAAATAATGGCTAATCCCGATGGTGGTTTTTATGTCAGTACACTCACAGGTTTTCCTTTCAATTCAGGTCAAGCTGCTATTTATAATGTGGATAAAAATGGTGTCATTTCCCTTTATCACAGAGGTTTGACGATGGTAACAGATATGGCTTTTGACACTCGGACAGGCGATATTTATGCCCTACAGTTTGGCAATTTCGGGTTTGCTCCTTCGCCTGGTTTTGTATTCGGTTCAGGTAAGGTACACCGCATACAGAGAGGAGGCGGTTCTTCAGAAATAGTAGCGAGCAACTTCGGACCAGGTTCGGGATTAGCACTTGATAAAAGTGGTAATTTATACGTAACCAGTCTTTTTACAGGTCAATTATTGAAGATGACCCTTCCAACGTGTAACAATTTTGATATATCCATCACGGCTGATAATGACCGTTTGACTCTGTATAGTTCCATTAAATACAGTTTAAAAGTGACCAATAAAGGCACTACTAATGCTACCAATGTGCGCATCTTTTGGCTGCCACCTTACAAACGCTTTGAAGGCGATGCCAAACCATTTGCTTATCAAGCGGCTTTTGCGTCAAAAGGACATTATGATTCATGGCATGGCTACTGGACTATCGACAATTTAGCTCCTGGCGAAACGGCTACCGCTACTTTCCATTTATTTGTTGTGAATGATAGGCAAGATGCCACCCAAACAGCCCAAGTAGCGGCTTGCAATCAACGGGCATCTTTCACCAATGAGGCGGACAATATTTATTATAAAACCACAGTCATCACCAAAGCCAATAATAGCTTTGCCAAAGGTATTTATTCGAAAAATACTGAGGGGTTGTCGCAGCCAATCAGCATTAGCCCTAATCCTGCATATAGTGATATTAATGTATCAATAGAAAACCAAACGGATAATGAATGGTCAATTCAATTAATGAATACCATTGGACAGTCTGTTTTCAAGCAAAAAGGTCAATATAATCAAACTATTAATGTGGATTTGAGCCATTTACGAAATGGTTTATACCTCATGGAGTATCAATCGGCGGGAGAACGGCGAGTTGAAAAAGTGTTGATTCAACATTAAAAATTATTTTGTCATAATAGAAACTTGGAGAAATGAAGAAGCAATTAAAATTATTATCCTGCTTATTTTATGTTATCATACTCTCTTTAAGTGCTCATGCACAAAACAATTACTTGCACGGCATAGTAGTGGATAATAAAAATGCCCCTATTGTAAATGCTTTTGTAATACTAAAAAGCAATCTAAATGGTCGTGAATCTAATGTAAATACTGTTACTGATGTAGATGGGGCGTTTACTTTTAAAATGAGTAAAGAGGAAAATATTACTTTAGTTGTTTCTTCTATCGGTTATTTTAAAAAAGAAATAATTGTTTCTTATAAAAATGAAAGTAAAGAAGTTATCAGCATCCAATTGGATGAAGAGATGAGAGAACTCGATGAACTCATCGTAACAGGCGTATTTGATAGAAGAAAACGGATAGAATCATCTATTGCCATTACGACGATTGACAGCAAAATTTTAGACCGCGTAGTCCCTAATAGTGCTATCGAGTTTCTGCGGCAAGTGCCGGGGGTATATACCAATACCTCACGAGGTGAAATCTTCAATTATGTCATTGTAAGGGGTATGGTTTTGGGCAATTATGTTTCGATTCAGGAAGATGGCTTGCCTATTGTTCCGGCACCGATACAAATCACGCCCGATGGATTTTTAAGAGCCGATGTAACGATGGGTCGTCTCGAAGCGGTAAGAGGCGGTCCCGCATCCATTCTTGGCGCGAATGCGCCCGGAGGCATTTTCAATTATATCACTAAAACGGGAACGGATACTTTTTCGGGTCAGGTGCGTAGCCGATTGGGTTTGGAAGGTAATGGTAAAAACCCCTATTATCGCATGGAAACCGGTTTTGGAGGGCCCCTCAGTAAAACAGACAATTCTTGGACTTATTATATCGGCGGACATTATCGTCATGCCAATGGGGCAAAGTATCCGGGCTACCCCCTCAGTAAAGGCGGTCAAATGAAAGGGAATATTGTAAAAAAATACAATAATGGTTTTATCCAATTGAGTTTGAAGTATTTAAATGATCGGACGGCTCAATTTGAATCTACGCCGACTACGAATTTTGATAAGCCTCGACCACCGGGTGATTTTACCAATACCACATCCACCCTCAATCCATTAGTGACGCTCAATTACCCCGCCGCCATTCTGGGCGGCTTGCGTAGTGTATCGTATGATAGCAAAAATCTCAATCACTATACCGAAATTGCGCCTTCTTTGAACTGGGAACACCGCTTTGGAAACGGGTGGAAAGTGGAAAATGCTTTCCGTTATTCCGACAAATCACTCTTAACGAATTCTTCTTTAATCGTTTATCCTTTTTCGGTAGATAAGTTCTTTTTTTATGCCGTTAATGGCTGGTTGGGAAACTTTGGGACATACAATTTTTACAATGCAAAAACCAAACAACCTTATGGTAGTGTTAAACAGGAATTAGATTTTACAAATCCTGACTTTCCTTTTAAATTCTCTTCTAATCTCAATCTACCCGGCTCGGCAGTTCAGTCCAATTCCGTTTTTTACAGCCCGCTTGGTATCGAGGAGAATGCGAGCACCGACTTGATGAACCAATTGACCATCAAAAAACAGTTTGACAAAATGGGTTTTACGGCTGGAATGTTTTACACTAACACAAAAGTACAACAGTATATATTCCCGCCTGCGGGTCAGGGTTTTGGAACAATAGAAGACAAGCCGCAATTTGTGGGTATTGATTATATCCCGGATGGTACAACCCAGCCGATTTATCATCTGACAGACCCCAACGGTGTTGCTCTATATGGCATTGGGGGCGTATTTTTTGATAAAGCCACTGTCAAACAAACCGCTTTTTTCTTTGGACATAATTGGGATATATCAGACCGACTCAATGTAGATTGGGGATTTCGATACGAACGTTTCAATATCAATGGTTCAAATGTCAGAACGTCCGATTTTGAGACAACAAAAGGCGGTATTGATGGTGATTCTACCACTTTGTACGACAATGATACCTATAAACTGGGCGATTATGCCCCTTACAAAAGTACTTTAAACACGTATGCTTTTTCGGGTGGATTGAACTATAGAGTACAGAATAATTTGGCGTTTTACGCCCGTTATTCCAATGGCAGTAAAACGCCTAATTATAGTGTTTTCTACGCAAGCGGTGCTACTTTTAATATTGAACCCCAACGAACTGTGCAGATTGAATTGGGGGTAAAGCTCACAAGAGGGCGAAATAATGTGTTTATTACCCCATTTTATAGTGCTTTGGATAAAATCCCGCAACAAGATAGAGGGCAAAACCCGGGTCTGCCCGTTACATTTTATGCCACGCCGAAACTCTATAACAAAACCCACGCTATCGGTTTAGAAGTGGAAGGGAATTATGCGTTTAACAATCATTGGAGCATCCGTGCCAGCGGCATGGTGCAACAATTTACGGCTGATAAATACCAATTTTATGATACCCGACAAGCCGGTCCTTCCGATGATACTTTGATTGACCGCTCAAAAAAGACAATAACCAGTGCTGCTCCGCCTGTTATTTTCACGATTACACCTACTTATACCCACAATAAATTTTTTGCCAATATCAATTGGTATTACATGGGAAAAAGAGCAGCCAATAGCAGCGAGACTTTTTATTTACCCGCCTTCAGTCAAATTGATGTGAATATGGGGTATGCCATTTCGCCTAAAATACAATTACAAGCAAGTGTCAACAATATATTCAACACATTTGGCATCATGGAATGGACAGCCCCAACCACGAGTGGTTTACCTTTTGAAACATTTGATTTAGAGAATTTTTCACCTAAAAAAAGAGCCGCTAATCCCGATGCGATTTACTATACGAGTGCTATTCAGCCAAGGTCATTTTGGGTATCATTGAGTTTAAAATTATCAGACCCCCCTCCATTATGCGCAGTAATTTCACTCTTTAATATTAAAATCTAATATGAAAATAGCACTCACTCTCCTTTACAGTGTTTTTATCAGTTTATCGCTCAATGGTCAATACACCATTTCTGCTAACCAATATGACAGTTTGACCCGATTATTGGCTAAGGCTGAAGCAGATACAGCTAAAATT
>JANPGW010000476.1:0-7055 GCA_031424115.1 Saprospiraceae bacterium
GTTTTTCACATAGGTCAAATGATAATGGATATTACCCCTATCCGTTTCCATGATTTTGAATAACATTTTCTGAAATCCTTTGACATCCATCCAGTTTTGAGTGTCAATTTTACCGTCTCTTTCGATTTCAAAAAGCACATTAAGGCTTTCATCTGACGTGCCGGTATAAAATACGGCATTCTCATTCGGTTCTAAGGTATTTTTTTCAAAAACCGTGAAAAGTGTTTTATTGATAGGCACCAACTTGTCATCAAGGTCATATAAAGTAAAATGCTCGATAACCTCAATATTTTCCCCTGATGCATCGGTAGCGTTGAGTGTTACTCGATACGCACCGGGCTCCCAATTGCGCATATCGGGAATATTCAACAAATTACCTTCCTTACTGAGGGGGGCAACTGTGGTGGTTTTCCCGTTATACATTTTGCGTTTGACTGCCCAATTGGGCATTTCATCCTCATTTTTATAAGGATACAAAGGGAAAAAGCGATTAAAAGTAGCTTTATCCATTTGATGCGTATCGGGGATTTCCCAATACCGCTTCACATAAGGGCGTCTTGGCGAGGTCAATAAATCAATTTTAACCGTTACCTGCGTTTTCAAAGGTTGCCCATTGAGGTTGTTGGTGTTGATTTTAATAGGAGTAACTTTACGCCGGTTCATCAAATCCGGTATTTCAGCACTTAAACTCAAAGAGGTATAACCCACTTTTACATTTGTAGAAGTAGAATGTGTTTCGCCGGTGATGTCGGTTACATCCACTTGAATGATATACTCAAAAACAGGTTTATCTTTAACTGGAATAGTTTTGTTCGGCAACGCCTTGAAAGGAATCGTGAACTCTCCTTTAGCATCGCTCATCACCTCTCCGTGGGCAATTTCTTGAGGCGCCTCGTTGCTCCAAGGACGCCAAAACCAATCTTTCCAGTACGGAAAATCAACTTGTCGGGTAATGCGATAAGTAACTTTTGCGCCATCCACATTAGAACCGGCAAATGATTTGGCATTTCCTTTCACCGATACTTCTTGATTGAGGGTAAAAGTGCCTTCGAGAGGCATTATTTTGACCTCAAATTTCGGTCTTTTATATTCTTCAATTCTGAAATATTTTGCACCACTTATATCAGATTCTATGTGCATAGTGCCCAATAAACCGCCGGAAGGTGCTACAAAAGAACCATTTACAGTACCATATTCGTTAGAAGTCAAAACCAATTCGGATATTTTTTGGCGGTTGACATCATAAAATGTAATGGTAGTAGCCCGATTGGGGAGAATTTTGGGTGTCCCTTTTTCACTTTTTTCAAGTAAAATAGCCTTAAAATATATCGTTTGACCCGGTCTATAAATAGCGCGATCTAAGAAAAATTCGGTGAATTGATATTTTTGAGGTGTGTAGGAATAGTCATAATTGTAATAGCCTTCCCCGGGAGCTAATGTATCTTTACCAAAAATAAATTTAGTGGTAAAATATTGATTAGGACCTAACTTCGGTCTGACGATACCTTTTATATCCGTAATAGCTGTACTGGATTTAATTTTTTCGTCTTTGCGCTTCTGAGCATTGTATTGCGATAGCCAAAACTCCACTTTTACACCTTTTAATGGTGCGCCAGAAGTTCTATCTACGACAATAATTTCATTTAACCCTTCATCAGTGCGCTGCATATATGACAAATTTGACACGAAAAAGTGCGTCATATTCACTTTACCGCCTTCTTTTAACTGAAAACGCTCATTATCTGATGTAACTAAAATATAGTTACCTAATGGCAATTTATCTATTTTATCTTCTGTGGTCAAAAAATGATAATCACCTTCATTGAGCACTTTTACCGACCAAGTTTTAACGAAAGGACGGCTGTTGACAGCGTCCAAACGCTCATTGTCGCTTTCAAAGTTTCTTTCTAAAAGATTGTCATTAATTTTTATCACTTTGAAATAAACCGATTCAATATTTTTATATTTAATCGATGCCAAAATGGCTTTATTGGGAACATTCACCTGTTCAACCTGAACAGATAAAGAAGGCTCGGAAATGGTATGCACTAAGTTCCGGCACGCTTGCACGCCATAGGCTTTTGGAAAACGTTGAATCGCCGTTTTAGCCAACTCGATGGCTGTTTTATAATCATTTTTACCAATATTCTCCGGATTGCGCTTATATTGTTGAGCTTTTTCAAAATAATGCTGCGCCAACTTCAACGAAATTTCAACAAAAGCCGGATGATTAACGTATTTTCTTTGCAAAAACTCCAATGATTTGACGTATAAATCGTCTTTATTATCCAAAACGCTGTTGTTTTTAACAAAATCCAAGCGTTTCAAGTCCACATCAATCAAAGCAGCCGGGTCATTATCTTTTAAATGCAATCTGATCACATCCTGCATGAGTTTTAATGTCCACAACTTGTTAGACGTTGAATCTTTTGAATCAAACAATATACCGACGAAATTTTCAGCCACATCGAACACCCCCTCAGTATCCAACTCGAATTTGTAAGCCGGTTTTGTGAGATATGATTTTTCATCCATAAAGAAATCAATGGCGCGGTGCGCTAAAAAATCGTATAAGGTCGGGCGCAACTCTTCGCCGGTATTTTCAGTCGTTATGGCATTAAATTGGACAATTGGAATATTTAAAGTCTGTTTATCCGAAATACTTTCGCGGAACAAAATAGCCGCTTCTGTATTCAACTTTTCAATATCCCACGTCCGAATATCATCTTGTTTGAAATCTTGTGTCGTAGTTCTGTTCCTGAAACGCCAAACATTGTTTTCCAGATAATTGGCGTATAATTCGCCTAACATGGATTGAAGAATGGGTTTTATCGGAAATTTTTCCCGATTGGCTTCATCCTGCAACTGACTCACAGCTTTGATGAAACCGTCGTCTTCCAATTCAGAAATGTATTTTGACCGATATATTAAAGTCTTGATGACTTGAGATGGGTTATTATCGGATTTTGCGACGATGTAAAGAGAATCTACTTTTTCGCGGGCAGACTTGGGCAAGCCTTGCTCTTCTAAACTTTGTACCTGCTTCCAGACTTCGGCATAATCACCGTTATTGAGTTTCATATTTTGGGCAAAATTGATGTTGAATATCATCAACATACAGAGTGTGGTTAACGTGAGTCTTTTCATAATAAGTTTTTTGAAATGAATGGCTGTCTCCTGCATTATTCTGAATTAATTGATAAAAAAATCGTTCATATAAACGTATCGGATGCTTTGAAAGTATCTCATACGGTTAAGAATAGTGATGCAGGTTATTAAAAATTACACATGGTTAAATGAAAAATTAACGGATTATTAACATTAACATGCATAAATATAATATCTATCAACGAGGTTTCCAAATGATTTCGTCAACCCCTAAATCTTTGGCAATCTTTCTGCCCAATACGAAAAGATAATCGGATAACCGATTAAAGTATTGAATAACAAGCGGGTCAATTTCTCTTCCTTCCTGTTTTTCGAGGGTGTCTAAGGCGATAATCAATCTTTCTGCTCTACGGCAAACTGTCCTGGCAATATTACAGAAAGATACCGTGGAATGGCCACCCGGTAAAATGAAATTTTTTAAAGGCGGCAATTCAGCCTCCATCGCATCTATCTCATTTTCAAGGAGTTGTATATCTTCCATTTTCACATCCGGCGTCATCATATTCTTAGAAGGATCCGAAGCTAAAACCGAACCAATCGTAAAAAGTCTGTCCTGAATTTCTTTCAGCACTTCTTTTTTCCGATGCGCCGTGGTACTATACTGAGGGGGTGTCTCGATGCCTTGGGGAGAGGTCATCAAATCAGATAGCAGCCCGATGTAAGAGTTAAGTTCATCAACAGTACCATACGTTTCTACTCGGATGTGACTCTTAGGCACTCTCGCGCCGCCAAAAAGGCCCGTTTCGCCTTTGTCGCCTGTTTTAGTATATATTTTAAATGCCATGTTGTACTGTAGTGCGGAACTTGTTCCGTTTAAAAAAATGAAAATAACATGTCTTATTAATGCTTAAAATAACTTATGAAACTACTTTTTATGACTGCTAAGTAGTTCAACTGAAAAAAACGCTGTTATTGACTAACCATACCCTTTAGGGTGTGGGCAAGAAATCAAGCATTTTTAAGGCTTTAGCCATTCATTTTTAGGAATAATCTGCGCGGCTAAAGCCTAAAAAAGGCGAAACTTTAAACCCACGCTCTGAAGAGTGTGGTTAGTCAATAACAGTGTTTATTTCAATATTACTGCTTACTTCATAAGAGTTTGTCTTTTTTTCGGAACAAGTTCCGCGCTACGCTACAAGACAATATTTCGCCTAAAAGCACAGCCCAACTCAATAATGGAATCCGTTTTAACAATACCGGGGATATTATCAATCCGATCGTACAAAATCTGCCGCATGTGCTCGTGGTTTTTTGCCATAATCCGGACATATAACGTGAAGCCACCGGTAATATAATAACATTCGGTGACTTCCGGAATTTTTTTTAACTCTTCAATAATTCTATTCGAATCTTGATCTTTATCCAAAGTGATGCCGGTGAACGCACCCCAATCATAACCGATTTTTTTTTCATCCAAAACCGGTTTGATGCCAACCAAAATACCCTGTTCGGTCAATTTCGCCACGCGCTGATGCACCATCGTATTAGAAATACCCAACTCATTAGCAATGGCGGAAAATGCCATTCTGCCGTCTTTTTCAAGTTGTTTCAATATTTGAATATCGAAATCATCGAAATTTTGTGCGGTTGTATTATTCATCATGTATTTAAAATAAACTTCAAAAATAGTATTAATAATTAAATTTGACTTAATTGCTCAAATTTAAAAGTCAAATTTACTGAATTAATTTGACAAAGCAAAATATTGCATTATCTTTGCGAAGGCTTTTTAAAAAAATATGGTTTTACGAATAAATTGATAAATAAATGGCAACAAATATGACCGCCCAAACGACAATGAGCAAAACACAGGAGTTCATTGACAAAGAAAATCAATACGGTGCTCACAACTATCACCCGCTGCCTGTTGTGTTGGAACGGGGCAAAGGCGTATTTGTATGGGACGTTGAAGGTAAGAAATACTACGATTTCTTATCGGCTTATTCGGCAGTGAATCAAGGCCATTGCCACCCGCGCATTATTAAAGCCTTGAAAACTCAAGCGGAAAAATTGACTTTGACCTCAAGAGCTTTTCACAGCGATTTGTTAGGCGATTGTGAAGAATATATGGCTAAATTGTTCGGTTACGACAAAGTATTGATGATGAATTCGGGCGTTGAAGCCGTCGAAACCGCCATGAAATTGTGTCGTAAATGGGCCTATCAGGTTAAAGGCGTGCCAGAAAACCAAGCTAAAATTTTATTCGCCAAAGGTAATTTCCACGGACGCACACTCACCGCCATCTCCGCATCCAATGACCCATCGAGCCGTCAAGGTTTCGGGCCATTCATGAGTGGTATTGAGTCTATTCCGTATAACGATTTGACGGCTTTGAAAGAAGCCCTCGAAAATGATAAAAATATTGCCGGGTTTATTGTTGAACCGATTCAAGGCGAAGCCGGTGTAGTAGTTCCAGATGACAACTATTTGTGGGGCGTTGAGCAAATTTGCCGAGATAATAATGTGCTTTTTATCGCTGACGAAATCCAAACCGGGGTTGCGAGAACGGGCAAATTATTAGCTACTTGTGGCAATTGCACGTGTACTAATGGCTGCGAGCGCAAAAATGAAGTTAAACCGAATATTTTGATTTTGGGTAAAGCCCTTTCGGGGGGTGTATTGCCGGTTTCCGCAGTTTTAGCGAATGATGAAATAATGTTGACCATCAAACCGGGAGAACATGGTTCTACTTTTGGTGGCAATCCATTGGCTTGTGCAGTAGCAAAAGAAGCCTTGCAGGTGGTCATTGATGAAAATTTGGCTGAAAACGCTAACCGATTAGGTGAAATATTCAGAGAAGGGTTGCGCCAAATTGCTCAACGGAACAAACTCATCCAGTTGGTGCGGGGCAAGGGTTTGCTCAATGCGATTGTCATTGATTGCGGTGAAAACTCGACTTTAGCGTGGGATATTTGTATGACTTTCCGCGACAACGGTTTATTAGCGAAGCCGACTCATGGCAATAAAATCAGATTAGCACCACCGCTCGTGATTACTGAAAAACAAATCAAGGAAAGTCTCAAGATTATTGAAAAATCATTGAACGCTTTTGTTTGATTATGGAAAATAACATCAAATTAATCAAAAACAGATCCGATATCGGCGCCGGCACTCGAGGTGCCGATATGGGTATTGATGCCATCGAAATTGCCGCCATCAACAAAGGCAACGATTATTTCAACCGATTCGACTTCGAGGATGTCAAAACGCACAATGAGTCCATTTACAACATGGTCAGAAATTCATTTGCAAAACGCATCGAGGATGTCTATGAACAATGTACAAGAGTGTGCAAATCGGTGAAAAAAAATTTACAATCCGGTTTTTTCCCATTGGTACTTTCCGGCGATCATTCTTCCGCTTTAGGCACTATCAGTGGCGTCAAAGCGGCTTTCCCGGAAAAAAAATTGGGGGTCATCTGGATTGATGCTCACGCAGATTTACATTCGCCTTATACCTCTCCTTCCGGAAATATCCACGGAATGCCCGTAGCGGCAGCGATAACCAATGACAATATGGCGAGCCAAATCAATGAGGTGGGTAGAGCCACCGAAAAATATTGGAATGCCATGAAAAACATGGGCGTAAGAGGAGCAAAAGTTTCTCCGGAGCATTTGATTTACTTTGGGGTGCGGGATACTGAGGAACCCGAAGATAGTCAAATTGAGAAGTTGGGGATTAAAAACTATATGGTTGCCGAAGTGCGCTATCGTGGTTTAGACGTGTGCGTCAAAGAAGCATTGGACAAATTGACCGATTGCGGTATGATTTACATTTCTTTCGACGTGGACAGTATGGATTGCGATATGATTTCTTATGGCACCGGCACACCCGTTCCCAAGGGATTTGACCAATATGAGATTATTGCCATTATTCAACAAATAATT
>JANPGW010000477.1:0-4155 GCA_031424115.1 Saprospiraceae bacterium
GCCGTTTATAAAAAAATATACGGCGCAACGAGTATCACAAGCGATGGCACTTGGATTTATATCAAATCGAAGAATCTGCCCGACCATAAAAGTGTCTATTATCCGACTTCCAATGCTTTGTATGAAGCTTATAGCGGTACAACTTTTAGCGGCGTTACTTTCAATAAAAACCCTAATACGATTGTAGAACAGTCGGCAACGCTCAAAATTCCCTTAAATCCCGCAGTGGCTTCCAATCATGCTGCTACACCATTGGGTGTTATCGGAATTGCGCTCAATGGCGTAGCTCTTTTTAACCAATATGCGGCAGGTGGTGCAGCCTTGACGGGTGAAATTGCTGGTTTTGATAAATATTATGGACATCCGCAAAACTCTGGTGTGTATCATTACCACGTCGAGCCTTTGTATTTGACGACTGTAAAATCCACAAAATCGGGTTTAATGGGCTTTTTATTAGATGGTTTTCCTGTTTATGGTCCGCAAGAGGAAGACGGCACAACCGTTACAAATAGCCTATTAGATGCCTATCACGGACACACACACAAGACTGTGGACTATCCAAACGGCATTTATCATTATCATTTCACAACGGAAGCGCCCTATTTGAATGGTAGTGGTTTTTATGGAACGGCAGGGACGGTGACGCAATAGTTAATTATGAAATATGAATTATTGCGAGCATAATCCATAATTAAAATCCCTCCTCAGTATTTTACCCATTTTCACCTATTTTTTTTAATGAAACTAATAAAAATCATATTGTTTTCTTTGGTTGTGATGTCTTGTAAAAAGACTAAAGAGCAGCCTATTCCACCAATTTATCATTTGCTATCAGAGGAAAATATTATTGTTAAAAATGATACTCTCTTTTTAAACGGTAGAAAATACGACGGTTTTCTACTGCAATTAAACCCAAATGGGAAAGATACTTTATCTATTGAGGGTTTTAAAAATGGCTTATTGTCAGGCATTTCAAAAAAACGGTTTCCCAATGGGCAATTGATGGAAGAGCGACATTTTTTAAACGGTAAAAAGCATGGTCAGCAAACTGCTTATTGGCAAAATGGCAATAAACGCTTTGAATTTATGGCTAAAAACGATGCTTACGAAGGTGAACTCAAAGAATGGGGTAATAGTGGGTATCTGTATCACATGGGCAATTATGTGAATGGGCAAGAGGAAGGCGCACAAAAAATGTGGTATGAAAACGGCAAATTGAGAGCCAATTACGTCATCATACAAGGAAAAAGATATGGTTTATTAGGCACTAAAAATTGTAAAAATGTATCGGATAGTATTTTTGTTTATCGGTAGTTTATGGGTTTTCGGTTGCGTTGAAAAGAAAGCCGACACCATCGCCCTACCTTATTATAATGAGCCTGATTTTACGCCCGTTTTTATTAAAAACAAGGCAGAAGTAAGTAGTAAAATCACTCATACCATTGACGATTTTGCGTTTTTAAATCAAGATAGTATTCTTGTTACGCAAAAATTAGTGGAGAATAAAATCCATGTAGCGAATTTTATTTTTACCATTTGCCCAAGTATTTGTCCTATTATGACAAAGAATTTAACTTCGGTAAGCGACGAATTAAAGAATGATAACAACGTTGTTTTCCTCTCTTATTCCGTTACGCCGTGGCGCGATACCCCCTCAGTATTGAAGCGTTATAAAGACGAAAATGGGATTAAAAACGATAATTGGCATTTTTTAACGGGCGAAAAAGGCGATATTTACAATTTGGCGCGAAAATCCTATTTTGCCGAAGAAGATATTGGTTTTAGCAGAGACAGCAGTGAGTTTTTGCATACCGAGCATTTTGTTTTGGTGGATAAAACGAAGCGCATCAGAGGCATTTATAACGGTACTTTACAGTTGGAAATGCAGCAATTGTTGGCAGATATTAAAACATTGCAAAAAGAAGATTGAAATGAAACAGCCAGTATTTTCAATTTTATCAAAAATCGGTATCGCCATTCTTGCGGCGTTGCTCTACAAATTGCTGTTTTTCAGAATTGAAGATTTGTTTGAAAAGGATTGGATTTTAAATACAATCATGATTTTACTAATATGGCAAGGTAATATTCAGATTGACAAATGGCTTAATACGCAATACGCTTGGATAGACAATCCTAAAAAACGGTTAATACTTCAAATTGTGGCTTGTACCGTTTTTACAACCGTCACTTTGTTTGTTATTATGTATATTTTGCATCAAATTAAATTTGGCGACGGGCGTGTTATCAATCGAAAAATGTTAGAGACGTTTATTCCTACCCTTTGTATTACGTATGTTGTTTTGACCATTAATATCAGTCGGCAATTTTTTAAGGCGTTGAAAGATAGTTTACTGGAAGTTGAAAAATACAAAACCGAAAGTGCCAATGCTCAATTGCAAAACCTTAAAAATCAATTGAATCCGCATTTTTTGTTCAATAACTTAAGCGTTTTAATGTCATTGGTTTATAAAAATCAAGATAAAGCCGTTGATTTTATCAATGAACTCTCGAAAGTGTATCGCTATGTTTTGGATAATAAAAATGCGGAATTGGTCAGTTTGCAAGATGAACTGGCGTTTTTAGAGCATTATATTTATTTGTTGAAAATCAGATTTGAAGAAAGTATTTCATTTTTGATGAAATTTGAGCCCCCTAACCCCCAAAGGGGGAGTACTGAGGGGTATTTGCCGCCGATGTGTTTGCAAATGTTGGTTGAAAATACCATTCAACACAACGAAGCGTCGCAAGCGAACCCTTTAAAAGTGTTGATTTATACTGAAAATAGTCATTTAATTGTAGAAAATGCGATACAACCCCGCAGCGACAAAACTGAAAGTTCACAAATGGGTTTAAAAAATATTCAATCCCGTTATGCTTATTTTACAAATGAAAAAGTTGAAATATTGAATGACGGTAAGGTTTTTAAAGTCATTTTACCCTTAATTTTTAAAAGATGAAAGTTGTCATTGTAGAAGACGAAAAACTATCTGGCGAACACCTCGCTTTGTTATTGCAACGCCTTGACAACACGATTGAAGTTGTGCAATATTTAGATACGGTAAAAGGCACAATCAAAGCCTTTCAAGAAGGATTACAAATCGATTTACTTTTTTTAGATATTCATTTGGCAGACGGTAATAGTTTTGAAGTTTTCGATAAAATGCATATTGATACGCCCATTATTTTCACAACCGCTTACGACCAATACGCCATTCAAGCCTTTAAACAAAACAGTATTGATTATTTGTTAAAACCCATAGCCCAAAAAGATTTGGCTTTTGCCCTTGAAAAATTTAAAAAACAAGAACAAAAAGCCACTAAAAATCTCATTGAAAACATCACAACTGCTTTTCAGCAATCGAATAAGCAATACAAAACTCGGTTTTTAGTCAAAAAAGGGCAAACTATTGACAGTATAAAAACGGATGAAATACATCATTTTGAAACTGAAGAAAGCCTCTCTTTTTTAATAACCACAAAAGGCAATCGCTATCCGATTGATTATACTTTAGACCAATTAGAAGCCTTGTTAGAACCCAAAGAATTTTTCAGAATCAATAGAAAAGTCATCTTGCATATTCAATCCATTGAAAAACTGAATACTTATTTTAACAGTCGCTTATCCATTGCGACAAAATTTTTAGATGGCGATGCCCGCATTGTCAGCCGCGATAGAGTGAATGATTTTAAAATGTGGTTGGATAGTTGACCCTCCCTCAGCGATTTCACTCACAATTAGAGAAAATAGCCCTTTGTGTAAAAACCGTAAAGTCAATAAAACGGTCGTTTTCTTTACTCTTCCCCCACCTCCTTTTTTTACCCATTTTTCACCCTTTTTTAGCCAAAATAAAGGTTAAAAAACGATGTTAAACAATCAACGTTAAGTATCTTCGCTGTTATTTAAGTTTCTTAACTTTTGACCATTATGCTCATAGGCTACGCACGGGTTTCTACCTTTGACCAAAATCCCCCCGAGCACTCGGGGCAAAAGACGCTCTTGAAAAAGCAGGGTGTGAAAAAATATTCACCGATACCATCAGTGGCACGGTTTCGCAAAGACCCGGACTGACGAAAATCAAAGAGATACTTCGCCAAGGTGATACTTTAGTAGTATGGCGATTGGACAGGTTGGGTCGTTCACTCAAAGACCTGATT
>JANPGW010000478.1:0-26336 GCA_031424115.1 Saprospiraceae bacterium
ATGGATTTTGAAGCCAATGCACAGGAAGGCGTCGGGGCTGATTGGCCTATTCGATACAAAGATATTGCCCCATGGTACGATTATGTCGAGAAATTTGTGGGCATTTCAGGTGAAAATTTGGATTTAGAGCATTTTCCCAATCAAGTGCTGTTGCCGCCGATGGACTTGAATATTGTTGAAAAATCCGTTAAACAGCGATTGGAAAAGCAGTTCAAAAATCGCTATCTCACCATCGGTCACTCCGCTAATCTGACACAGCAATACAACAACCGCAGTGCATGTCAATACCGCAATATGTGCATGAATGGTTGTCCTTATAGCGCGTATTTTTCAACCCAATCAGCCACTTTGCCTATGGCTATGGCAACCAAACGGTTGACTGTTCGCCCGCATTCTATTGTCAATTCCATTCTTTTTGATGAAACAAAAAATAGAGCCAAAGGCGTTTTAGTGATTGACAGCGAAACAGGAGAACAGCATGAATTTTACGCTAAAATCGTCTTTTTATGCGCTTCTACGATTGGTTCTTCATGGATTTTGCTTAATTCAAAACCCCCTCAGTATAGCCAAGGCATAGGCAACGCAACGGGCAACTTGGGTCATTACCTTATGGATCACCAATCGCAAATCGGCGCGAGTGGCATCATCGAGGGCTATGAGGACAGCTACCTTTTTGGTCGCCGTCCGAACGGTTTTTACATTCCGCGTTATCGCAATATCGGCGATGATAAGCGGTCGTACAATCGAGGATTCGGGTATCAAGGTGCCGCGCAAAGGCATGGTTGGCAGCGCATCATCAACGAGTCAGGATTCGGGGAAGACTTGAAAAATAGGGCAACCGAGCCGGGTGTGTGGTCAGTAGGTATGGCTGCTTTTGGCGAATGTTTGCCCTATTACGACAATAAAATGATGCACAATACAGACCTGAAAGATAAATGGGGACAACCGACCATCACTTTTGACGCGGAATTCAAAGACAATGAACGCTCAATGAAGCAAGATATGAAAAACGATGCCGTCGAAATGCTGACCGCAGTAGGGTGTAGTGATGTGAAATCGTATGATAATAATGCTACTTTAGGCGGGAGCATCCACGAAATGGGTGCGGCGCGGATGGGCAAAGACCCTAAAACATCAGTGCTTAATGCTTTCAATCAAGTCCATGATTGCCAGAATATTTTTGTGACGGACGGCTCGTTTATGGTGTCGAGCAGTTGTGTCAATCCTTCTTTGACGTATATGGCTATGACGGCTCGCGCGGCGGATTTTGCCGTGAAGGCTTTGAAAAAGGGGGATTTGTGATAGGTGATTAGGTTGATGAGTGCTGCGCACTTTTTGTTTTTGAGCCACGAACTTGCCTGTCGGCAGGCAGGTTCACGAATTTTTCTAATCTACGTGTGGACAAAGAAACATAGGTCAACACGTAAATTTGTGAAAATTCGTAAATTCGTGGCTCAAAATACTTACCGCGCCTTCCCAAAACGCCGTTTTTTATTCATCAATTCAACTCCTTTTTCAATACCGTAAGGGGAGAGGGGAAACATATCAAAAATAGAGTGTAGCATTCGGACAGATTCAGAGCTCGCCCAACTTGTTTGTTCCAAAGGATTCAACCATATGATACTCTCGAAACGGTCTTTAAGCGTTTGCCAAGTGTGGAGGCTGTTTTTGGTGATTTCATAAGGCGACATATCGGCATCACCAATGATGAAAACCGCATAATTTTTATCTAATTTACAGATAGACTCTATGGTCTCGAATTGTGTATGCGAGCGAAATTCATCCTTGTAAGCGCCATCATACAAAGTGTTGTGAAAATAATAGGTTTTCAAATCGTGCGCAAAACGCCGTTTCATTTTTGAAAATAACTTTGTCACCGAACCCACATAAGGCGACATAGACCAACCGCCATTGTCAATCAACAAAATGACCTGCACTTTTTGGTCAATTTTCTCTTTTTCAAAAGGCAGAAAAATTGCCCCTTGCTTGGCACCTTCGGAAATAGTGGTCGGAATATCTAAAAACCGCTCTACGGATTCATCTTCAATACCCTTCAAAAACGCCAACGCCACATCTACGTTATTGTCGTGTAAAATGACGTGGGTATCTACCGGATAAAAGTTTTTATCGCCAATCACTTTTCTGGCCATTTTGCCGCCGCCTGCCCCGCCTGCGCGAATGCCTCCCATAGCTGCCCCGCCGTTTCCGTAAGGCGATACACCCCCCGTGCCAATCCAATGACTGCCTCCGGAATGTCGCCGCTTTTGTTGCTCGGCAACTTGCTTCATCCGCTTTAAAAGTTCTTCTAAGGGTATATTGCTATAATCGGCAGCTCTTTTGACGGCATCTGCCGGCTCATCATCCCCCCCCTCAGTATCAGGTCGGTTGGGGTCATCATTTTGTAAAATATCTTCGCCTGACAACAGATTTTGAATGTCATAAGTGGTAAAATGCACTTCATTGAGAAAATCATCTATGAGTTCATTGATATTGGGCGTTTCGGTTTCGTCTTCCTCTCGTTGACTGCGCCATTGCTTGAAAGTTTCACTTCTGATAATAGCGGCATCCAAACTTTCACCTTTTTTTATTTCAATATCCAAAAAATATTGGTAATAAGCGGTTGTAAAGGGACCCATATCTTTTGGCGAGGTGATGACAATGCCTTTTAATACCAAATACAAATCGCCGAGCGTGTTGACCAAACCGCGCTCCAAGCTCTTTTTGAGCAGCAGCAGTGTTCTGACATCACCCTGAAGTTTGTTGTCTCTAAGATATTTTGGCAGACTATCGAACATTAAACCGTTGTTTTATTTTCATTAAATCCGTTTGAGATTTGATGAGCACACCCATCGCTTCTTTTTTGTCAATTTTATCCATTGCTTCATCCAAAGAGAAATTTTGCAGGTATTTGAGCCAATGCAAGATTTCACGCGTGGCAGGCGCTCTTTCAAGACCCACTTTGCGCAATTGGTAAAACAGGTTAATGCTTTTTTCTAATAAAACGCCCTCCACTTTTGGGAAATGTTTGCGGACAATCGCTTCCATCATGGGTGGTTCGGGAAAGCTGATATAGTGATAAATGCAGCGCCCTTTGAAAGCTGTTGGTAACTCTTGTTCTCGATTGCTCGTGATGACAATTGCGGGCATATTGGCTTCCGTTGCTTCAATCACTTTACCGGATTCGGGCATGACAAATTGTCGGTGGCTGAGCGCAAACAATAAATCGTTCGGAAATTCTCTCGGTGCTTTGTCAATTTCATCAATCAATAACACGGAGTTGGGCGTGCTATACGCCTTTGCTGCGGGACCCATCAAGACATAATCATCCAAATTTTCGGTACTTCTGCCGCCACTACTGAGGGGGGGTAAATTGCGCTCTACCCGTTGTGCGTTAAGGACTTCCACTTGCGAATCGCGCAAATATTTAACATGGTCAAATTTGGCAACAAATTGCTCAACGTTGCTTTTAGAGCCGACCGGATAGACAAAAAGGTCAAGTTGTAAATCCGTAGCGTATTGGATGGGTAATTCAGTTTTGCCTGTGCCGGGTTCTCCTTCTATCAAAAGCGGCATCCCTAATACGCGCGCCATATGAAATGCTTGTGATAACTCAGGGTCGCAGATGTATTGCTCAGAACCCGTCCAAAATGATGTGAGTGCCAATGTTGCTTTATTTTTTTTGTGAAATTAAAAATCGCCCCAAAATACTGATTTATTATATCATTTTAAAGGGTAACATTTTATTCAAATGATACCCTTTGATATATAGTTTTTTTATGGATTGTTAATAGCCAAAAACTTCTTCTATGCTCAATTCCTGAACCGAACCGATAGACTCAAGGAAACCATAATCTATCTTCGTCTTATCACCGAGTATAAGATAAGTGAAATAACGACCTTGCACATTTTGTTCCTGAAAGGCTTTCAGATCCCGGGAAGTCATCTTATTTATTTTCTGATACACGTCTTCACGAATATCATGTTTGAAGCCGCGTTCTTGATTATCTCGATATGCCCAATAAATATTGGCTTTGGTAATGCGTTCACTTTCGATGGTTTTCAAAACAGAAATCCTTGCTTGCTCTATTTGAGCTTCAGAAATAGGCATATTATCAATGATTTCCCTGATAGCATTAATGGCTTCTTTCATTTTGTCTGCTTGTGTGCCCACGTATGCTTGCAGATAATGGGCGCGATTGAGCTTATTAGGGCTGCTGTAATGCGCATTAACGGAATAAGCCAACGCTCTCGCTTCTCGAATTTCTTGGAAAATAATGGAGGATAAACCAGATCCGAAATAACTATTATAAAGCGTTGCCTTAATATTCTCTTCGAGTGAATACTGAGGAGTGCCTTTCGATAACATCAAAATCTCAGTTTGCACCATCGGGTAATTCACAAAAAGGACTTTATTCTCGATGGTATCCAGTTCAGGATAATTTTTGACAATTGCAGCTGCTTTCGGAATGGGCAGAACCGTATGATTGACGTTGAGAAAATCTGCCACATCGTTTATCTGCAAGGTACCATAATAAAAAAGACGGTGTTCAAAACTCGTCAAACTTTTGATTTTATCCACCAATATCTGTGGTTCGAGGCTTTGCAGTTCATCCTTAGACAGAATGTCCGTAAATGGAGAGAGTTTTCCAAATTTCGCATAGCTCACGAGAGCGTTGCGGAGGATGATACGTTTATCTTTTTTATCATTTTCTCGTTTACTCAGTATGTCTGCAACCAGATTTTTAAGAGCCGTTTCATCCCCCTGAACATTTTTCAAAATATACTCAAATAATTTGACCCCCTCAGTAAAGGACTCCTCCAAACCATTTAAAACAATAAAACTCCTTTCTTCATTGCTAAACACATCAAATGATAAGCCTAACTTATAAAATTCTTGTTGCAATTCTTCTGCTGTATATTCACTGGTTCCCAGATATGGCAGATAGTTCATTGCCATAGGCAACAATTTATCCGTTTTTTTACCCATTTCTAAGATGTAATACATTGAAAATGTTTCGTTCGTAACATTTTCGATATAATCCAACATCAAACCATTTTCGAGTGGAACACTTTGTATTGCCTTTTTAAAGTCAACAAAATCTGGCTTTAAACGGGGTGATTCTTCCTTGAAAAAAGCTTGAGCGAAGTTGGATTTATCGTGCCTATTGAGTGAAACCGGGGTGATTTGCGGTTTTTCAACTTTATTGACTTCTTTGTCAAACCCTGTTCTTTTATAAATAACCACATAATTATCCCTGAAATGTTTAATGGCAAAATCAATTATCTGCTCTTTAGAAATCTCACTGATACGGTCAATTCGTTTGATGTAATTACTCCATTCTATGTCTTTGATAAAAGCATCTGTCATTGAGCTGACGCGACTATGGTTGTTTTCAAAGTTTTTCATTTGGCTGTATTTATAATCTTTCACTACAGCTTTCATGAGCCAATCGGGAAAATTTCCTTCTTTGAGGCGATTTAATTGTTCAACAAGCAACTTTTCAACATCTTCAAGCGATTGATCTTCACGGGATTTACCGGTCATGACGAAAACCGAATATTCATTGAGCGTAATCGTGCCGGCATAAGCTTCCAATACTTTCTGTTTTTGAACTAAGTCAAGGTCAATCAAACCGGCTTGATTGTTATGCAACATATTGGCAATAAAGCCCACTATCTCTTTCTCTGTTGACTTGGCACCCCCAAAACGCCAAGCTAACTGCACGTATTCTGCCTGTTGTCCCCAAACTTCTTTTTTGACAATATTCTTAAGGGGTTTTTGTTTCTCATATTTCAATACGGGTATTTCTCGGCTCTCATAGTCTCCAAAATACTGTTCAGCCAAAGCTATAACTTGTTCGGGAATAAAATCGCCGGCGAGTGAAATCGCCATGTTATTGGAAATATAATAATTTTTAAAATATTGCAAAATATTATAATGCGAAGGGTTTTTTAAATGCTCCCCCAACCCAATTGTTGTCTGTGTTCCGTAAGGATGAGATGGAAACAGGGTTGACATCATGCCTTGATACACTTTCCTAAAGTCGTTATCTTGTCCAATATTAAACTCTTCGTATACCGTTTCTAATTCCGTATGAAATAAGCGCAAAACCACCATTTTGAAACGCTCAGACTCCAATCTGAACCATTTTTCTAACTCATTGCTCGGAATATCATTCACATAAACCGTTTGTTCGTTGGAGGTATATGCATTCGTTGACCGAGCACCAAGGGATGAGACGAGTTTGTCGTACTCATTAGTGGCAACATATTTTGCCGCTTCGTTAGAAAGACTATCAATTGCAGCGTAATAACTGTTTCTGACGGCAGTATCCGTTTCAAAGCGGTGTTTTTCGTAAAGATCGGCAATACGGGTGAGCAGCTCGCGCTCTTTATCCCAATCGAGAGAGCCAATATGATGAGTTCCCTTAAACATCATGTGTTCGAGGTAATGTGCCAACCCTGTTGTTTCCGGTGGGTCTTGTTTAGAACCTGCTCTAACGGCGATATTGGTAAAAATACGAGGCTCGTTTTTGTTTACACTCATAAAGATTTTTAATCCGTTTTTAAGAGTGTATGATCTTACTTGAATCGGGTCGTTTTTCAGGATCGAGTGGTCATTATTAACTTGACGATGCGGAGATAGTGCTACTACATTCATTATGTGCGTGGCGTTTTTGTTGTTATGTATTCAATCCCAACCTTAATCAGAATAAATCCCAAAAAAAGGGTGTGATTTGAAATGTGGTTAAAAGCGCGATACTAAAGTACAAATTTCACAATAATCCAATTGATATTATACAAAATTTAAAGAAATTTTAACTTTTTTTAAATATGATAAATACTATTAATTGATTACAAAAGAATTTTAAGCTTTAATTTTTGTCATTTATGGATAAAAAGACTACTTTTGCAGCTCGTTTTAAGATTTTTTTTGAAATTATTTTTTACTACTATAACTAATAAAATAAAAATTAACAATGGGAAAAGGTGATAAAAGAACAAAACGCGGTAAAATTACAAGAGGTTCATTCGGCAAAAGCCGTCCGAAAGCTTCTGCTAAACCTGCTGCGCCAAAAGCTGAACCGAAAGCGTAAGAATATTGATATTCTTCTCAATAAGCCGGTATCTTTTCCATTAAACAAGAGAAAAGTATCGGCTTATTTTTTTGCCCTAACACGTGGTGCATGTTGATAATACTCAAACGCAAAAAGATACCTTTTGGCATATTGCCGCTTAAAATAATGGGATTGTGTGAAATAATAAGGTAGGCTTAGTTAAAATAGCCCATAGTTTAGTTTGTTTTTTTAGATCGTAGGTAATTCATCTCATCAAAAGTCGAGCCAGACGAGTTTTACAGTGCCATAAATGAATGCCTTTAAATTTGTATTTTTTAAAAAATTATTTTAAGAATAAATTAAAAATTTAATTTGTACAAAAAAACTCCGACGTCGGTTAAAACATCGGAGTTCAATGAAAAACATAAAAATACCCCTATTTGTCGTTTTCTCTTTTATATCTTTGCTCCAGTGGAGTAGTCCTATTGCAAAATTGTATGCTTGTAATGGATTATTCGATTTCTGAGATTTACCTCTTTTCGTTCAAGGGAACAATTTATGATTTTTCAAATACAATGCCAAAAGGTCAACACTTCATAGAAGAGCTGACCTTTTTTTAATCAAAATATATTTTAATGCTTTTACTTCAAGCTTTCGATGAGTTCTTCAGCTTCGGCGTAGGGTTCATCATTCTTTTTAGCGATGTCAATTGCTTTTTTTGCTGCTTTCATAGCATTGGATTTTTTATCGATGCTTTGATACAAATTGGCTAATGTCAGGTTGTTAAAATAAGAATTATCCATTTTTATCGCTTTTTTTGCCCACGACACCGCTTTTTTCAGCATTTTTCTATCCGCAATTTGCTCATAGAATAAGGCTGAAATATCGCTCAATTCTTCTGCGGAATCATGGTATTTTTTCAAGTACGCTACTGCAGATTCCGCATATTTCTCTCTATCGCCTTTCATACGGTAATAGTTGAGCCTATATTTTTTAGAGATGCGATCTGATTTTTTAGCATATACTTTTTGAATAAGAGAATCAGCTAACCCAAGTGTAGGAATATTTTTTTCATCAAAAAGTCTGTCCGACATCAAGCCTTGAATTTTAACTTCAATTTCAGCGGGATTGTACTTTTTTTCAAAAGCACTCCTCTTTTCAATAAAATAATCAAAAAACTTTGAGTCGGCTTTTTCTGTAAAACGATAAATAAATTCCAGATTTTCATCCGTTGTCCAATCTTTTTGAGTGGCTAAATAGGCTTCAGCAATGGCTACTCGTTGATTATCATAAGCGGTTGCCAATTTTAAAGCGTATTCTTTCAAAAACTGAGGATCTCTATTGCCTTTTTCGAATTTATTAGCCCATCCTATAAGGCTTTTATCAACATCGAGTGCCGTTTTGCCTAATTCAATAAAATCATTGACATCGTGATAACCCAATGCTTTATGAACAAGTTGCCCCCGGCCGTCCAGGAAAAGTAAAGTCGGATACGCTGATACGTCATATCGTTTCGTCATGCTAATACCTTCCCCTTTTTCCATATCCATTTTCAAATTGATGAAATTGGCGTTGAAAAGTGCAGACACATCCTTATCCGGAAAGATATTTTTAGACATCATTTTGCAGGGACCACACCATGTTGCATAAGCATCTACAAAAATGAGTTTATTGCTTTTTTGGGCTTTGTTTATAGCCTCTGAAAAGTTGTTTTCAATGAAAACTATCCCCCCCTCAGTATCGTTGCCTACTTCTCTATTCTGAGCAGTCACCCATGTAGAAACATTCAAAAAAGAAGCAAAAATTATTATAATTCGAATAGCTTGCATAGACAATTGTTAAAAAAAAGATGAAAAATGATTCAAAAACTAACCTTGTTGTTTTATTTGTTCTATCAATTGTTCGGTTGCCGGCACATAATTAGGAGCCGTTTCTTTAGCAATATTTAAGGCTTTTTCCGCCGCAGAAAGAGCGTCTTTTATCTTCCCATTGCGTAAAAGGGTGTGGGCATACCAGTAATAATATTCACTCATGCCACCGTTTTCAGCTGCTTTTTTGAAGTGTTTTTCGGCATCAGATAACACGCCTTTGTCATAAGGGAAAGCATCAATCATCTGTTTGGCAGTTGTAAAAAGTTTACGAGCATCAGCTTTTCCTTCTTTTTTCAAGAGTGCTTCGCACGTTTTGCAGTATTCTTTCGCATTTCCGGAAGCTTTAAAAAATTTCAAATCTGCATTCAAAGCAAACATTTCAGCTCTATCGGGTGCATAGTTTTTCATTTTTGTTTTAGCTTCTTTATACAAGTCAGCACTTTTAAATTCTATCGCATTTTCTAAAGTTTTTTCGCAGGCATTTTCAATTTTATCCAAAACCTGTTTTTCACTGTAAAGAGTAACAAGTTGGGCTTTATTTTTAATCAAAATATCAAAAACCTTAGAATCTGCTTGTGTTGTGCCTTCGTAAATGATTTTCAATGTAGTCGGTTGAAATACATCAGCTTTTAGTAAAAAATCATTGACAACTTTCAAACTCGGTTTACCGGCTCGGTTGAGTGCACGGACATAGTTGAGAATGAGTTCCGGTTCGCGTTTGCCTTCATTATAGATTTTTTCAAAATCTTTTGAATCGTCAATTTTATTCATAGCTGCTCGCCCCAACGCTATCAGTTGGTCATTGCCCATCGCACCCATACCTTTGTGAGCCAGTTCTCCTTTTCCGTTGATGAAAAGCAAAGTAGGGTAGGCTGTGACCCCGAACTTATTTTGCAATCCGGGTCCTTCACCCTTTTCCATATCCATTTTAAGGTTGACAAAGTTGTCATTGAAATATTTACCCACTTTTTCATCTTTAAAAGTGGTGGCAGCCATGCGTTTGCAGGGACCGCACCATTCGGCAAAAGCATCCATAAAAATGAGTTTATTTTCTTTTTGCGCTTTTTCTACGGCTTCTGCGTATGTTCCATGAAAAAACTCTATGCCTTGCGCTTTCAATGAGGGCAAACTAAGGATTGTGGCGACTATAAAAAGTATTTTTTTCATTATTAAAATTAGAGTAAAATTTATAATTTATTGAATCAGTTATATCTGAAAAAATCAGTATGGTGCTCTGTTCCTGATAACATGGCACCTGAAAGGCACATTTTTTCAAGTTCTTCAAGCGTACCTCTGAAAACATTAAAATCAACATATCCTTCGACCCCGTCAAGCCTCCCGCGATTGCCATACTGCCAGAAAACCCACTTCACACTTCCCAGCCGCGGTGCATCACCGCCATATTTTGCTATCCAGATGGGATATTTATCAAACTCACCGGCTATAAATTTATTATAAAATTTGTAATGGGTATAAATAATGGGGCGAATACTATATTCTAATTCTACCAGATAAAGCCACTCTTTTACACCTGCAATAACCTGTTCGCGTGATAAGTTCTCGTCCACTTCTATATCCAAAACAGGCGGTAAATCGCCATATTGCATATCCACGACATTCATAAAGTTTTCAGCTTGCTCTTTTGCCGGAATTGTGGGGCGGAAAAAATGATATGCTCCGCGTTTGATACCGACTCGCTTCATCTCTTGCCAATTTTCACAATATTTTTTATCCAAATGCTGCCTACCTTCCGTAGCTTTTACAAAAGCGAAAGCTACCCCTTGTGCCGCAATTGAATCCCAATTGATTTTTGCCTGATAATGTGAAAGATCAATACCGTGCACATCATAGCCCTCGATACGTTCGGTATCGTATTCGCATCCGTTAAGGATAACTGCCAGCAATGATATGTAAAGTAGATGTTTCATTTACCTTCAAAATTAGGCATTTTTTCTATTAAATTACAGCTTATAATATTCTGCAATAATTCATATAAACGTTTAGGATTTATAAATCGTTTATTTCCAATAGATTATTTATTCATTTCAAAAACTAAACCATTGTTAAAAATTATTTAAAATCAAAAATATTAACTTTGCAAAATGCTATCAGAACGACAACTTTTTTTGCGCCATATTGCCCAAACGTCTGCTTTTCCACTCATGATTGAGATAGAAAAAGCAGACGGTATGTATCTATATGATAAAACAGGGAAGGCATATATGGATTTAATTGCCGGAATCGGCCCCTCTGTTTTGGGTCACAGACCCCCCTCAGTATTGCAAGCTATTGATAATCAACTGAGTAAATATTTGCATACTCTTGTATATGGAGAATTTGTTCTATCTCCACAAGTGCAATTAGCCACTCTATTATCACAAAACCTTCCCGAAAATCTTGATTCTGTTTATTTTACTAATTCTGGAACAGAGGCTACCGAAGGAGCCATGAAATTAGTGAAGCGCTACACAGGACGGTCAGAAATTATCTCCATGAAAAATGCTTACCATGGCAGCACACAGGGAGCATTGTCTCTAAATTCTAATCCTTATTTCACTCAGCCTTTTCGTCCTTTGTTGCCAGATATTCGACATATTACATTCGATTGTGCTGATTGTTTGAACCATATTACGGAAAAAACGGCGGCGGTTTTCGCCGAAACTATTCAGGGAGAAGCAGGTATAATGCCTCCTACGCAAGGGTATTTAAAGGCATTAAGAAAGCGGTGTGACCAAGTGGGTGCTCTTTTGGTTTTGGATGAAATACAGGCGGGTATGGGCAGAACGGGTACGCTATGGGCTTTTGAACAATATGATTTTGTGCCGGATATTTTGCTTTTGGCAAAAGGTTTAGGAGGCGGTATGCCCATTGGGGCGTTTATTGCGTCTAAAGAGATTATGTGGTCTCTCACCAATGAACCTATCCTGGGACATATTACTACCTTTGGTGGTCATCCACTTTCCTGTGCTGCGGGTTACGCTACTTTAAAGACTTTGGTTGACACAGATTTGGTCGCACAAGCAAAAGCTAAAGGGAACTTATTTAAAAATCTGCTTGTTCACTCAAAAATTAAAGCAGTCAGACAAGTCGGTTTGTGGTTAGCCGTTGAATTAGAAGACTTTGATTTTTTGCAAAAAGTCATCCAAAATTGTTTAGCAAATGGCTTACTCACAGATTGGTTTTTATTCAATAATAGAAGTTTGCGCATTGCTCCACCTTTAATAATAACAGAGGCAGAGATTCGGTGGGCTTCCGATGTGATTTTAAAATCAATAGATAAGGTATAAAAAATGATAAAAGGAACAGTTATAAAATCTACAGGCAGTTGGTACAATGTACGACGAGAAGATACCGGGCAGATGGTAAAATGCCGGATTGTGGGTAAATTCAGGTTAAATAATATGAATTTGACCAATCCGGTGGCAGTGGGTGATATCGTTGAATTTGAATTGGAGGCGGAAGACAATGGTATGATTAAAAAAATTGCGCCGCGCCTCAATTATGTTGCCCGACAATCGCCTCGTCGGAAGCATGATTTACATTTATTAGCTGCCAATGTTGACCAAGTAATGCTGTTTGTCACGATTGTTGAACCTCAATTGAAACAAGGTTTTATTGACCGTTTTCTTTTAATGACTGAACCTCAAGACATTCCAACAGTTATTGTTTTCAATAAAAGTGACTTATATGATGAGGAGGATATGGTGCTTTTTAATAACATGAAAAATATTTACGAAAATATTGGTTATACGGTCATTTTAATCTCTGCTACTGAGGGGGGCGGTTTGGAGGCATTGAAACGTGTTTTGAAAGATAAAATCACGATGGTAAGTGGGCAATCCGGTGTCGGCAAATCAAGCGCGGTAAATGCCATTCAACCGCAGATGATTTTGCGAACCGGTGATATTTCTGATTATAGCGGTAAGGGGCAACACACTACCACCTTTGCCGAAATGTTGGAATTGGATTTTGGTGGAAACCTAATTGATACACCGGGCATAAAAACATTGGCATTTAATAATTTAGAGCCTATGGACGTAGCACACAATTTCAGGGAATTTTTTAAATTGAGTGATAACTGTAAATTCGGTAGCTCTTGTTTACATCGCAATGAGCCGGGTTGTGCGGTCAAAGATGCTATAACTCCTCATGGAGAGGGGGGCGTTTCTGAAATGCGTTATCAAAATTACTTACAAATTATTGAAGAAATTGAAGATATCAACTACTGGGAACGTCATAAAGAATTGTAAATTCACTATATATAGCCTGTTTTGCACATCTCGTAGGTTTCAAAACCCTACGAGATGTGCTCATTAATGCAACTATTTGTAGCCATTACTCACGCTGCATTTTTATATCCACGGCTTTGCCGATATTAATAGGTACTGTTTCAATTTCCATATTGGATAGTTCGAGTCCAAAATCTTCGTTTGTCGGCAAGCTTAATTTTTTCAAAATGCGGTATACCCGAATCACAAATTGATTGAAAGGGCTGATAACCTCATCTACCGAAACACGACTATTGAGCAAAATAAATTTGAAATCTGCCGGTAAATTGTGTTTTCGGAGGCTTGGATAATGGCTTAACTCATCTACTTCGCCATTCGCTTGCATCTCTTGAACAATAGTCGAAAACATTCGATTGACCTTATGCTCAACTTTGAAACCAAATCTCAATCGAACAAAAAACACCTTTCCGGGAACTATAGTGGTCACTTTATATTGTTTAAGAAAAGGGTCATCGCAAATATCCACATGCACAAACCAATAAATATCAGCTCGTTTAGGGCGTTTTTTAAAAATTGAGTAAAGGATGTTAGAATCAAGTTGTTTTTCATTACCTGTCATTGCCATGTAAACCAGATTCGTTGCTTCCTTGGGAATAGTATCGTCATTCATTAAATCTTTGAACATAGGAATATAAGGTTCTACCTCTACTATGTTAGTATGATTGTTCCGTAATAGTTTAGCTCTGTACCACATATAGAGGCAAAAAAACAAGAACATGGCGATAACCACACTGAACCACCCCCCGTGGGTGAATTTTAGCATATTAGAAATCAAGAAGCTGATTTCAATCATTAAAAATAAAACACCGATTGTTATTATTTTAGTAATTGTTTCGTGCTTGATGTACATGTAATGTAGGAGCAAAGCAGTTGTCATTATCATATTGAGAACAATAGCTAACCCATAAGCAGCTTCCATTTTAGTAGCTTCTCTAAAAATAAGCACCACCGAAATACACCCAAACATCAAAAACCAATTGATGCTGGGGATATAAATCTGACCTTTCATCTGAGTGGGATAGTTAACTTTCATGTTAGGCCAAAGTTTTAACTTCATGGCTTCATTCACTAAAGTATAAACACCACTGATTAAAGCTTGGCTCGCTATAATAGTAGAGGCGGTAGCTATACCAATTACATACGGTAAAATATCGCTCGGGACATGAGCATAAAATGTACTCACTCCTTCAAATTGTTTTCCATTAAAATTAGACAATATGTAAGCTCCTTGACCGAAATAGCTAAGTAGTAATGTTATTACAACAAATATCCAACTCACTCTGATATTCTCCTTTCCACAATGCCCTAAATCAGTATAGAGGGCTTCCCCTCCGGTAGTACACAGAAATACTGCTCCTAATATCCAAAAACCATGTATATGAGTAAGTTCGCCTTTATAATTTACTATCAAATTAATAGCATGCATCGGGTTAATCGCTTGCAAAATTGTAGGGTGTTCTAATACTTGAATGAGCCCCAAAGTACCAATTAGTGAAAACCAGATAAGCATGACGGGACCAAATGATTTGCCGATAAAATTCGTTCCAAACTGTTGAATAGAAAATAAACCGACAATGATGCCCAAAACAATCGGGACAGTGTTCAAGTCAGGCTTATAGAGTTTTAACCCTTCAATTGCAGAAGAAACTGATATGGGTGGCGTTATAAATCCGTCTGCAATCAAAGCGGCACAACCGATTAACGCAGGGATAATAATCCAGCGGGCTCTATATCGTCTCACTAAAGCATACAAAGCGAAAATTCCCCCTTCGCCTCTGTTATCGGCGTTGAGTGCCAGATAGACGTATTTGAACGTAGTGACAATCATGAGTGTCCAGAAAATGCATGAAATACCACCATAAATTAATTCTGGAGATATCTTTTCTTCGCCAATAATGGCTTTTATTACATATAAGGGGGAGGTTCCAATATCACCATAAATGATTCCCAAAGTGATGAGAATACCTGCGGCATTAAGTTTGTGATTATGAGAAGACATTATTTAATTAGTTATTTAAAAATTTGCAAAGCAAATATACTTCTTGTTTTATAAAAAAAGCCGAAAGACTTCAAATCTTTCGGCTTTGCAGAGTAGTAATATTTTACCAAAAGAATTGTTAACTACCCGACAGTGACAATACTCCTACCAATACTCTCGTAATGAAAACCATGATTCTTCATTTCATTAACGTCATACAGGTTACGACCGTCGAATATGGCTTTTGATTGTAATTCATTCAATTTTTCAAAATCCGGCGTGCGGAACAATGCCCATTCGGTAGCAATTATCAGCGCATCGGCCCCCCTCAGTACCTCGTATTCATCATTGACATAAGTCAATTTTTCACCATAAATACGTTGCACATTGTTCATTGCCTCTGGGTCAAAAACCTGAATATTTGCACCGGCTTCAAGCAATTCATCAATAATGTGCAAAGCGGGAGCTTCTCGGATGTCATCTGTATTCGGTTTGAAAGCCAAACCCCAAATTGCAAACGTTTTGCCTGCTAAATTATCTTTAAAAAAGGTTCTAATTTTTTTAACTAACACTGTTTTTTGGATGGTATTAATATCCATCACAGCATTCAAAATTTTAAAATCATAGGCGTACTCCTCAGCTGTTTTAGCTAACGCTTGTACATCTTTAGGGAAGCAAGAACCGCCATAACCGATACCCGGAAATAAAAAGCGTTTACCGATTCTATTATCGCTACCCATACCGATACGAACAGAATCTACATTGGCACCGACTCTTTCACATAAATTCGCTATTTCGTTCATAAAAGAAATTCGCATCGCCAGATATGAATTGGCGGCGTATTTGGTCATTTCAGCCGACCGTTCATCCATAAAGTATATTGGATTACCTTGACGAACAAAAGGCTCATACAACTGCCTCATTAACTTTTGCGCGCGGTCTGAAGTTGTACCGATAACCACACGGTCAGGCTTCATAAAATCATCTACCGCGACGCCTTCCCGTAAAAACTCGGGATTGGAAACAACATCAAAAAGACTTTCATCTAAGTTTTCTGCCAAAGCCTTATGCACCCGTTCAGAGGTTCCCACTGGAACTGTACTTTTGTCGACAATAACTTTATACTCCGTGATGATTTTGGACAAATCTTTCGATACCCCTAAGATATACGATAAATCTGCCGAACCATCTTCTCCCGGAGGAGTTGGTAGAGCGAGGAAAATAATTTGAGCCTTGTCAATGGCTTCTTTCAAATTGGTGGTAAAATGAAGGCGGCCTTGTTTAGTATTGCGTTCAAAAAGAATTTCTAATCCAGGCTCATAAATTGGCACCTCACCGTTGCGCATACGATCAATTTTTTTGGCATCAATATCCACGCAGACGACGTGATTTCCGGTTTCAGCAAAACAAGTACCTGTTACTAAGCCAACGTACCCTGTTCCTACAACTGCAATGTTCATACTTTAAAGTTAAGTTATAATGGAAATTTGAGTTTTACAAAAGCACAAAAATAAATTTTTACTCAATGCTTTTTATGTTTATTGTTTTATAATAGTTTTATATATACTAAAAATATTGCCTATTTGTTGCAAAATTTTAAACAAAGCCCTCGCTCGGTGACTGTACCAAAACGAGGGCTTCGATTTATTTTATCATACAAATATTGTGCTAAAAGTATGATTTTAGAAAAAATTCGACCGATTATCCACTACGTTACCTTTAATGCGAAGGGCTTTTACAATGGCTCCGTTCACTTGTCCTTTCATCGGTGCGCCCATTTGTTGGCGTAAGACGTTTTTATCAACGGGACTATTCTCAATGGTAGTCTTATTGATGACTTTCATGACGTACACACCATTTTGACCAATAACCGGTTTTGTGACTTGACCGATGCCTGCTGTAAAAACGGTACCGATAACCCGTGATTCTGAACCAAGATTAGGAATAAAGGTAGTATTGAATGTAACACCTTTAGCTGAATCAATTCTTGCATTAAATTGTGAGGCAATGGCATTCAAATCAGATGAAGTGATTTTTGATTGCAAGACTTCACCTTTCTTACGATTTTTAACATAAGGTGTCAATTGCTCTTTAATATCTTTGAGTGAGGCAACACCTTTAGGTTGAATTGTTTTTAACGCGGCTACCACATATTTGCTGTTGTATCCATCACCTTTTTCCCTCAAACCAAAGGTTGTTTTGCAACGCTCGCCAACTTTTGCTTCAAATGCCCAACGAATGATTTGGCGGACTCCTTCTGCTTGTGCCATTGTGCCAAGCGATAGATCGTTGGCTCTGAAAGCCTGAGAGGGTTGAATGGGTAGATTTTTAGCTTGTGCATTTTTTTTCAGGTCTTCAAGGCTTTTGCTGTTAAGCAGTAATTCATCTGCAACAGTAGCGGCGGCTCTATCAGTGGCTTGACTTGGAATCAACGCTTCACGAACATAAGCTACTTTTGCATAAGCCTCGTTTTTCCCAGCTTTGATGCCTGTAACTTGAACAACGTGCACACCGAATTGGGTTGCAACGGTATAAAATTTACCTTGTTGGGCTTTGTAAAAAATCAAATCATTAAATTCAGCAACCATTCTGCCGTTTGGCTGAAAATCAAGATCTCCACCTTTTATCTTAGATACTTTATCAGTGCTAAATTTCATGTTCAGAGTATCCCACAAAGTAGCATTAGCTTCTAATAGTGTTTTTAAACTATCTGCCACTTTTTGTGCATCAGGCGTTTGAATGAGGATATGGCGAGAGCGAACTGAGTCCGGTGAATTGCGACGGTCAATGAGCTTTGCCAGAAAATAGTTTTTACCATCCAAATAAGGACCCATTACAGTGCCTACCGGTGCGTTGAATAATGAATCTTGAACGGGTTGTGCAAGTGCGTCTTTTTTCAAATACTGAGGGCTAAAAAGTCCACCATTAGCTACTGCAAAAGCAGAATCTTTTTCAGCCGTGCGGAAAGCTTCTTTTAAGCCGGTTATTTTAGCAAATGCTTTTACGGAGTCTTCTTTGGAAGGATTAACGTCGAAAACGACATACTCGATGGTACGAACTTCTTCTTCGTTTTCGTAGCGACCTTTGTTTTCTTTCAGGTAAGTTGCATAATCGGCATCTGTAATAGTTGCGTCTTTATCGTCAACTCGTTCGAATGGGATTCTAACATATTCAAAATCCATGGGTTGTGTCAATTCCTTATAGCCATCTTCTACCAACCAAGTGGGTGTGTAAATACCTTTTGAAACTAAACTACCCAATTTAGCTTGCAGGCGTTCTTTGACAATCTGTTTTTCGATTTCAGCCCAATAGACTTTGCCTTGTGGCTGCATCGTATTGCTTTCTATCAATTGTTTGATTTGTGTCAACTGCTCAGGGTTTTGCATCAACCCCGGATTGCTCAAAATAACTTGGCTTGGACTGGGTCCAAACTCGAGGTCAAGCAATTCATCTTTACATACACCCAAGCCTAAAGTTTCAGCTTCTTTGTTGACCAACGCCGTTTCAACAAAATTGCTGAAAATAGTATTGCGAACATTCAAATCCCCGGCATTATTGCCGTACATAGTTTCTGCCAATGCCTCCAGTTGTCGGATTTCAAGTTCCTGTCCGGCTACTTTAGCAACGGTAGTTGTACTTGAAAAGCTACCCCAGTTGCGATTACTATCTTGAGTAATCAACATGGCGATAAATGAAATAATTGCCAAAGCCATCAGAATCAACACCAACGCCGATTTTTCACGAATTTTCTGAATCAGAGCCATTTCTCGGTTTTCCTTTTTATTTATTAGAAAAATTATAATTTACTTAAATATCTTGAAAAACAAGAGACATTCTTTTTCGTTGCCACTTTTTTTTCAAAAGACGTGCAAAATAATAGCATTGCACCCAAAAATCAAAATTTCCATTTAATTTGCTGCATAAAAACTTGATTTTTAACGTAATGAGGGTAAGAAAGTTACTGTTTTTTAAAATATGCCTTATTTTGATACGTTTTCATACCCCCCTCAGTATCTCTGATTAGTCATTCGGAGCGAAAGCTGAAATTAGGCGTTGAATCAAAAAATCAGTCATTCGGCGGGTTAATTCTGATTCGTTATTTTCAAAAAAACTATATTCTTCAAGAGTGAAATGACCGATAATCGTCCCAATCAGGCGGTTTTTAAATTTTAAATCGGTTCGAAGGGTATTGACTATATATTCTGCCCGGCTTTTTTCAGGTAGACTATGAAAAGCGTTTTTGCGAACATTAATATTATGCCTGAAAATAGCAATTAACAAATCATGTTGCAACTTGAGGATGGGACGAAGTGTCTGATTTTGAAAAATTTCAATATTTAAAGAGTGGTTATTATCTTCCTGTTTTTCAAAAGAAAGAGGAACAACATTGGGTATTGCTGGTCGAAGATCAATGATTTTTTTGTCACGCATAAAGACTTAGTTATGGATTAAAGATGTTGAAATGTGAGAATGGACGCATCAAAGCGTGACAATCAGGCTATTGTGTATTATTTAGGAATAGTAAATAAAAAAGTTGAACCGCGTCCGGGTTCAGATTCAACCCAAAGTTTCCCACCCAATTGAGTCACTATTTTATTACAAATAGATAAACCGATGCCTGTTCCCTCGTATTTATTGCGGTGGTGAAGTCGCTGGAAGATAACAAAAATCCGTTCTTTATGTTCATCTGCGATACCGATACCGTTGTCTTTAATGCTAAAAAGCCAGTCATTGTTTTTTTCTTCTGCATTGATCAGTATGATGGGCCGATTATTTTCTTGCCTGAACTTGATGGCGTTGCCAATCAAATTTTGGAACAGTTGCACCAAAAATGAAGGTATTGCTTTCACCGTAGGCATTTCTCCGCACAAGATATTAGTGTCTGTCTCTTCTATTATCAATTTTAGATTGGAGCGCGCAATAATGATAATATCTGCTATTTGAACAGGTTCCAGTTCCAAATCTGCCTTTCCGATGGTAGCGTATTGCAACAAAGCATCTAAAAGTCCATTCATGCGAGTAGCCCCGTCGTTGATAAATTTAAAATATAATCTCGAATCGTCATCCAGCAGATGGGCAAACATTTTTTGAATGATTTGAGAATAGCTGCCTATCATCCTTAAAGGTTCTTTCAAATCATGCGAAGTGATATAGGCAAATTGCTGTAATTCCTCGTTGGCTTGCCGAAGTTGTTCGTTTTGTTTTTCAATTTGGCTATTACGGTCAATCAGCAAGGTTTGATACCGCACTTCTTTGGTCAATTCTTCAATTTTTCGTTCTTTATCGCGCAATGCATAGCGGATTTCATAGTCCAAAATGTGCATATTTCGCTGCATTTTGAGATAATCTTCTTGTTTTTGAGAATAAATCATTTGACAGCGCAAAGCCCGTTCAAAATTCTTCTCTTTCTTTAAAATCTCTGAAAATAATTTGAAACCCCGGAGTTCGGAAGCATCATCCTGCGCCCTTCTTGCAGCGGCAATACCTCTTAATACCATTTCTGAAGACCCCTCAGTATCTTCTTCCAAAAAAGTTATCTGAGCCAGATTGAGTAAATTGATTTGCCTTCCGGGAGCATTATCAATTTGGCTCATGTATTCAGCTGCTAAATGAGCGCTTTGAATTGCTTTAGGCAGATGATATAGGGCGAGATAGGTGCGACTCATTAAAGCGTGTGCATGAGCGGCATAGTTTTTTTTGTTTAAATTTTGGGCTGACGCAAGGGCTTTTTTAAAAAAATCAAGCGAAAGTTTGTACTGATCGGATGCGTAATACAAATTGCCAATATTTAAATGTATAGCAATATGCGTCGTTTCAATCAAAACATCCTGATATTCCTCGAGAACTGTATTATACCGATTAAGGGCTTCTTCATAATTGAACAAATTGGCGTAAATAGTACCAATATTGATAAGACAGTTGGCAGCATTGTTGCGCAATCCGAGTTGACGGCTTTTTTCAAGCGCATCAACGAACATTGGCATGGATGTTTTGTAATCTGAAAAGACACTGCGTGTGATACCTATATTTGTCAGAGCAGTAACTTCTTTTTCAGTATCACCAATTTTTTGACTGACATCTAAAAGTAATTCACTGAAATACTCTAATTTTTTAAAATCTTGCTTTTTGAAATAAATCTGGACAAAGCGATACAGGATGAGCGCATTTAATTCATGGCTATATACAGAGGGGGTACCTTGAAAAATCATCCACGCTTCGTTGAGGTAATCAAGCGTCGTTTTAATATCGTTCTGCTGAAAAGATAAATTGCTTTTATCAATAAGCGAGACGATTTTTTTTAATGGAGATAATGCGTTCTCTATCAATGTATCATTTTTGTAACTGACTATGTTGTTTGTTAAATCAGGCATTTGTTTTTGTTACTAAAGATAAATAGGTAGTTATTGTTCGGGTAAATACGTTATAAACATTCAAATTTCGTGCTTTTTTTTATCAAATCCATACCCAACCCAAAATTTATTAAATATTTGATTGAAAAAAAAATTGTTAATTCAATTTAGGCATGTTTATTTTGTGCAAAATTGACAATAAAAATTAAAATATAGTAAATATGATTCAAAGAATTCAAACCATTTATTTGCTATTGGCGGCAATTGTATTAGGTCTTTTATATTTACCGCTCAGTATCGGGACAGCTTCACCCACGCCAGAAGGTATTTATGCTGATGGTATATTTAATGTATATGACAATCAAATGTTCTTAGGTCTAAATCTTCTGCCTTTGTTGGACTATTTTACGGCTATTTTCCTGTTTGGCAATCGCAAAGTTCAATTGTTGATAACGAGTATCGGTAGTTTATTTTCATCGGTTCTTGCTGGATTTTACGCCTACATGGTTCTCCATAACTCGGCGCAAATAGCAGTAGGCATTGCCATGCCTTTATTGGCACTCTTATTTGGTTATCTCGCCTTTCGCAATATCAAAAAAGATGAAGAAATAGTTCGTTCTTCTGATCGGTTAAGATAAAAACCTGTTTTCAACATTGAAAAAAAAACTGCTTACTGAACACCGGTAAGCAGTTTTTTTTGCATTTACGAAAGCCATTAATCCAAAATTTCGAATTTAGTATAAGGTACCAAAGCCTTCGGAATTCTGACCCCCTCAGTAGTCTGATGGTTTTCAAGGATTGATGCGATGATGCGCGGTAAAGCCAAAGCAGAGCCATTGAGCGTATGCACAAATTGCATTTTACCATTTGCATCTTTATAGCGACATTTCATTCGATTGGCTTGATAGGTCTCAAAATTGGAAACTGAACTTACCTCAAGCCACCGTTTTTGTGCAGCAGACCACGCCTCAAAATCGAAAGTCATTGCCGATGCTTGACCCATATCGCCGCCACAGAGTCTCAAGATGCGATAGGGTAGTTCTAATTTTTCCATTAATCCTTTGATGTGCTCCACCATATCCAATAAAGCATCATAGCTTTTTTCCGGATGGGTGAATTGTACAATTTCGACTTTATCGAATTGATGAACACGATTCAAACCTCTCACATGTGCGCCATAACTACCGGCTTCACGCCTGAAACATTGGGTATAACCACAAAATTTCACTGGAAAGTCTTTTTCAGATAGAATAACATCCCTCAAAATATTGGTAATGGGTACTTCAGCGGTTGGTATCAGATATAAATCATCTTTTTCTACATAATACATTTGCCCCTCTTTATCCGGTATTTGCCCTGTTCCCCGAGCCGATGCTTCATTGACAACCAGTGGTGGAATAATTTCTTCGTAGCCGGCAGCGTGGGCTTCATCCAGAAAAAACTGAATGAGCGCGCGGACTAATTTAGCCCCTTTTTTCCTGAAAACAGGAAAACCTGCACCGGTGATTTTAACACCTAATTCGAGGTCAAAAACGCCGTATTTTTGCGCTATTTCCCAATGAGGCAGAGCAGAAGACGGGAGTTGCGGTAAAGCCGCCATCCAATCTTGCCAAGCGTTATCATTGTCTAAATCTTTGACGAGTTTGTAAGTGGTGATATCTGCTTTGTTATCACCCGAAAGTGCAATGGTCACCTCATTGTCATCAGCAACCTGTCCAAAAGGAACTGCTTCATTGGGGATATTGGGAAGCGAAAGTAAGATATTTTCCAACTCAGCTTCAGCTTGTGCTTTCTTCTCTTCGAGTTGCTTAGATTTGTCTTTCAACTCAGCTACTTGACTTTTCAAAACCTCCCCCTCAGTATCTCGAGTAGTGGCAGTAGATTTCATCAATATGCCAATTTGTTTGGACAAACGATTGATGTCCGCGAGGATACTGTCCGATTCAGTTTGAGATGCTCGGCGGACATCATCAAGGGATAAAACTTGATGAATGATATTCTGAACATCATCGTCGCTCCAGTTGCGTTTTTTCAGCCCCGTAATGACCCGTTCTTTTTGTTCACGAAAAAATTGAAGTTGAAGCATAATTATCTGATTAATTATAAAATGATATTTTTTGAAACTTTTTTTACAATGTTAATGTTATAGCAATTGAGTAGATTATCTCGTTAACCAATCTATAAATGCATTATTTGATGTAAACGTATCGTTTGTTTTTACATTATTTTCTGTTTTTGATAAAATTTTAATTTTTTTTGCAAAAATAGTATTTGCATAATAAAAATAAAGTTTAACTTTGCCAAAACTGTAAGAGACAAGCGAAAATCAATTAAATTTTTATAACACTTCGACTGTATAACATTTTTCTGAATAAATACGTAAAAGCTATTCGGATTGTTATAGACTCCGTTCCTTCTTTAATGTTTAACAATACCTTTTATTTTCATTTATATAAACTCTTCTTTTATTTTCCATAGATTTAAGTTTTGTATCATGGCTGAAAATCTTGGTCATTATCGAGGATAATCATTTAAAAATACTGTTCAAAATCGTTCTTAATTTATTGATAATCAATCACTTACGCCATTCGCCACCTGTTCGGAACTATATAGATATTGGTTCAGAGCAACTCTTAAAAAAAACGACGGTCTTTTCTTATCCGGTATAATACTGCTTTCAACGACACTTGGAAAGTGTATGGGATAGAAGGAGAACCGAATCCAAATGAAATATCTTGTCGAAATTTCCGCTTTAAACGTGATCTGTCCAATAATTCAATCGCTTTAAAAACAGGATATGCTTAACTTGTCTATGGTTAAAATTTATCAAAATATATTTTGATACTATTTTCTCTTACTTTAATAAAATTTAATAAAATTATACTCAATAACATTTCGTTCGCATGAAATACGATATATTGCAATTAAATGACATGCTGGTTCAGGAATTAAGGGATATTGCTCATAAACTTGGAGTACCTGAATATAAAAAACTCAGTAAACAAGATTTGATTTACAAAATTCTTGATGCTCAAGCTGTCACAACATCACCCGATAATAAGTCACCGGAAATCTTAGTAGAAGACAACACGCCCTACGGTAAAATCCCCACTCTCATTAAAGCTAAAGATAAAGATTTACGCGTTGAGAAAAGACCGCGCAAACGTCTGACCGGAGAAATCGAGGAGGTAAAAGGATCTGTTGAAAACAAATTTTCTGCACCCACACCCGCACCGCCAGCGCCAAAACCGGAACGGCATCCACGACCGGAACGCTTTGATCCACCGGCGCCAATTCTTGAGCCGATTGATGATGAACCGATTACGCCGGTTTTAGTTGTTCCTGAAGATGACGATGATGATTACATTAACCCGGCTTTGATGGAATTTGACGATGATTATCCACCGACGCCTAAAAAAGAGAAAAAACCACCTTTTCGAGAATCCAATCGAGAAAATAATCCACCTGAATTGATGCCGGCTATTCCTAAATTCAATATTGAATTGGATGGGGTCGTGGAAGGGGAAGGTGTTCTTGAAATGATGCTCGATGGTTACGGCTTTTTGCGCTCGGCTGATTATAACTATATGACTTCTCCCGATGATATTTACGTATCGCCTTCTCAGATAAAACTTTTTGGCTTGAAAACCGGAGATGCTGTTCGTGGTGCTATCCGACCACCTAAAGAGGGTGAGAAATATTTCGCACTTTTGAAAGTTTCAAAAATAAATGGTTTAGATCCGCATGATATTCGCGACCGTGTACCATTCGACTATTTAACGCCGCTATTTCCGACTGAAAAATTCACGTTGACTTCGTCTCCAACCGGTCGTGACTTCAACAATCGGATAATTGACCTTTTTACACCTATCGGGAAAGGACAACGCGGTCTTATCGTCGCGCAACCTAAAACGGGTAAGACTTTTCTTTTGAAAGATATTGCCAACGCCATTGCTAAAAACCATCCTGAATGCTACCTCATCGTTTTGCTGGTGGACGAACGTCCGGAAGAGGTAACAGATATGAAACGCTCCGTTAAAGCAGAGGTAGTGGCTTCCACATTTGACGAAGCGGCTGAAAACCACGTGAGAGTAGCGAATATTGTTCTCGAAAAAGCCAAACGTTTGGTAGAATGTGGTCATGATGTTGTTATTCTTTTGGACTCCATTACACGTCTCGCTCGGGCTTACAACACGGTTGCTCCGGCTTCGGGCAAAGTCCTCTCGGGTGGTGTTGAAGCGAATGCGCTCCAAAAGCCTAAAAAATTCTTTGGTGCGGCACGTAAAATTGAAAATGGCGGTTCACTCACTATTTTGGCTACGGCACTTATTGAAACGGGTTCAAAAATGGACGGCGTTATATTTGAAGAATTTAAAGGAACGGGTAACATGGAGCTTCAACTTGATCGCACTTTGGCGAACAAGCGGATGTATCCGGCTATCAACGTCAATGCTTCTTCTACGCGTCGTGATGAATTGTTGCATGACCGTGCAACTATTCAACGCATGTTTATCCTCCGCAATAACTTGGGCGATATGAAACCTGATGAGGCGTTTGATTTCTTACAAAAACACATGTTGCATACATCCAGCAATGAAGAGTTTTTGCAATCTATGAACGGACGATAGTTTTTGTAATGATGAATTATAAACCTGGCTGTCTGCTGACATGTGATGAATAATAAATTGCGTAAAATATTGATTGTCAATATTTTACGCAATTTTTATTTCTGTAGAAGCAATTCCGCATTAAAAAAAAAAGCAGCGCTTTTTGTCATTGTGAGGTGTCCG
>JANPGW010000479.1:0-63430 GCA_031424115.1 Saprospiraceae bacterium
AAGCCGTGTCACGCATAAACGCCACGAATAAGCGTGACACGGCTTTGAGCCGTGCCACGCATACAAAAAAAGCCTTGACGCTTTTTAAGGCGTCAAGGCGATTCGTAACATAAAACATACCTATAAATGGAAAGAATAAAAAGTAGGCTGTAAAGGTTATAAAAACGGCAAAAAAAAACGGTTGCAATCCCACAATTGCAGCCGTACGAAAATTGCACTTACTATAATTCTTAATCTTATTTACGAAAGGTTGTTTTGCTGACGGAGTGATGAAATTGATAACCCGGAGAATATCGCCGCCAGCATGAACGCCACAAACCCGGCGTGAGGAATAATTAACTGATCCTCAATTGTCAGCAAAATATTGTAGAACGTTGTGAAGTGAAATAAGCCGAAAATTATTTCACAAAAAATTGCAACGTTCATCCCAAACTCCACCACGCGCTTTTTTGCGCTTTTCATGTTCTTAATAGTGTTTTTGAGAAACAACGCCATGACCACGGACATAAACAAGCCCACGATGCCAAACAGGATATAAAATCCATATATCGCAAAGGCTATGCTCAAGACGTTGATGGCTTCCAGCTCGGCATTGAGCAATGTCTTAAACTTGAAGCTCCAGCTCGCTTTTACCCGGTTAAGTTCTGTCTGCAAAATTTCGACTGTCTGCCTGAGCGTGTCAGCTTCGGTCTGACATGTCCGCACGGTGGTTTCTTTGTCTGTCTGCAAAGTCTGTACTGTCTGTCTGAGGGTGTCGGCTTCGGTCTGTAATGTCTGTTTGTCGGCTTCGGTGTCCGATATTGTCCGGTTGAGCATGTCCGCTTCGGTCTGCAATCTGCTGACTACTTGCCGGAGCATGTCGGCTTCTATCTGTGCTTTGGTGGTGTTGTCTGTTTGTCTGTTTCGTGCTTCATCCCTTTCATCCGCCATTTTTTTGAGTTCTGAGCGGTGATTTTCAATAATGACTTCATAATGTGCTTTCATCGTTTCAATCTCTTGAGCGAGGTTGAGCGTATTGTCTGCTTCATCGTCGGCGAGTAGGTCAACAAGATTTGCGCCTGTCGGCTTGTCTGTCTGCCTGTCTGCTTTGACGATGTGGAGGTGTCTGCCTGTCTGCTTATTGTCTGCTGATAGCTGCAGACTGAGGGGTGCATCGGGGTAGCATTTGCAGACATTCAGGATATGAAAGTCTGCAATTTGTCCGCTTGGCAAAGTGTCCGCGTACACTCTGCGGTACTGCTTTTGCAACGTTGTGAGGTCTTTCCGCATGATGTCGGCAAGTTCGCGCCCTGTCTGCGGCATGGTCAAAACAGGGTCTGACTGATATATGGCTGATGTCTGCATGGCAAATTATTTGGATTTATTTGAGTGTGTAATGATAATTGATTCGGTCGTTTGTGGTGGAGGTGTTGGAGCGCGGCGCGCTGATGGCGCTGCTACTGCCTTTGAGCCGCGAGACTAACCAGCCCAAAAAAACCAAAAGCAACACTATCATAAAATTGCCGTTTTGGTCGCTTAGGTTGATATATTGAATGTCGCCGTTATCGCGGGCCCGAGTGATGGTCATGCTGTATTTGGGTTGTGGCTTGGTGGTTTTAGTTTTGACGGTTTTCTTTGATGTCTTATTCTTTTCCATATCTTTGAGACGTTTTAATTAGTTGCCCCCCCTCAGTATCTCGTTTTCGGTAGTTTCGGGATGCTTTGGGGGGACTTAAAATAAGTTATTCAAATATCTGATACGCTTCGATATATCGCCCTCTATCGGCTTCTTCGGTTTCTTCTCTTTTTTGCTCCTCGTGTATTCGGTGCCATTCCAGCCATTGTAAAAAGTCCATTTGGTGGACATACACACGCTCGCCGTAAAGCATAATGTATTCGATGTCGGTTTCTAATTTCCATAAGTAGTATGTTTGCCTAATCTCCTTTGTGGCTTCCCAAAAGTGAAAAAAATTGCGCTGTGGTGGTGGTGGTGTGTTACCAGCCGCCTTTTTTGTGCTTGCGTTCTGTCCATTCCCACGCGCGAGTGATGGGGTTATTTCCGTTTTCTGCATCTTTTTGTAGTTGTTTTAATTCGTTAACAATTGATGGATTTTTCTCGACATATTCGGTCAAATGAGCGAAAAACTGATTATTAGTTGCGCTTTCGCTGCCATTATTCGCCACGTCGCCATTTTCGGAGACTATCGGCGTGTTGTTCCATTTTGACATAAAATTAACTGTTTTGTTTTAATTAGTTGAAATGATTTGTTTTAATTAGTTATATTTTTAACTATTCGTGTTTCAGATTGTACTTGATTTGTTCATCAATGAATTGAAATATCTCTAAATCTTCGGGTTGTAGGTAGAGCTTCACTTGTGGGAGCTGCATTATCTCCTGCAGTCGCCGCGCTTCGCTCTTTCGGATAATCAGGGGAATGAGGTTTGTATCATTCAGGTCAATGACCGACATTTCGGGTTTTTCCCATTTTTTCTTTTGCATATTGCTTTAGTTTTAAGTGTAAAAAAAAAGCCCTAAATCCTATCAAAGAGATAGGGCAACAATTTTGAAAATCATAAAAATAATATCGGTAACAAAAAAACATATCTTACTGTGAGCCTTGTTGCTGCTGCTTATCGTAATAAGCCCGGAGCGCGCCGGGCTCTTTGCGGAGCTTGGCAAAAAAGGTGTGAATGTCGGTGAGTACATCGTTCCCTATTTTGCGCTTTTCGCACTCGGTGGCGTATTGGATGAACATGTCCACCTGCTCGCGGTACTCCGAAAACGGTATTTCTTGTCGGGTGATTTCTGCATAACATTGTCTTGTTTTTAACAATATACTTTCGTCTTTTTCATCTAACAGGGTAGGGGTCTTAGCTTGTACTGAGGGGGTGCTTTTCTTTTTGTCGTCTTTGTTGGTGCGGTTCTTAATCACTTGCTTCACGGTTTGGAGACATTTTGCGACATAATTATCAAAATGCTCGCTGTATTTCACATAATCGGTGTGCGCTGCGGCGCGCTTGTTGGCTTTGAAGTTTTCGAGGTGCTTTTGTAGGTCGTCGGTTGCCAGCTCGTACTTGGTGGCAATGCGTTGAAGCTCTGCGCTGTCGGCTGTGAGCGTGTCAAAAAACGTCTGTATCTGCTGCGCCTGAGCCGGGGCAATGGGCGCCATGACCACCGCCGCCACGGGTTTAGAGAGTTCGCCCTGAATCTCTTGCAATACTGAGGGGTCAATGCCGTACTTTTCGGCTACCTTTTTCAATAGGTCGGGGTTGGCTGCTGCCACCATCGGCGCGGTGGTGTACACGGTCTCAAAAGTCGGCACCGGGATTTCGAGCGGTTTTTGATAGACTTCGTAATCCCACCAAATTTTATGCTTTTCAGGGTCAATGTTTTTAATGAGCTTGATATGCCCCTTTTTTTTCAATGCGCGGAATGTATTATCGTTGGTCTTGACGTTTGAAGGACTACAATAATAGTAGATAGATTTCTTCGACGGTACGTCTGAGCCGTCCTCAAAACTGAGCAAAACGGAAAGCATTTCTTTCTCGTTAGCATCAAGGCTTCGATTCCTGATTACGTACTCATTCCAGAGCATCGTCCACCCCCCTTTTTGTTCGGGCTTGTGGATAGTGAAATTAGGGTTTGTTTGATTCTCGCTCATAGGCAAAGTAATAGCTGTATGTGGCGTAAAACACACATTTATTTATCTAATACAAAAAATTCAATTTCTAATGGTATGTTACTTTGTCTTCTACTGATTATAAGAATTATAAGAATTATAAGTCAACATGATAATCTTGCAAATATTTCTCGGCTGATACGTTGAATGTTTTTTTTTGCTTCCGCATGTATTCCTTTGCTACCATGAGCGCGTTACACCTTTCATGGGTGAGCATCCCGGAGGGATTGATGTAGAGCAAAAAAGTAGGTAAGTCGCACGCTTCGGCGAGCTGCATGATTTCGCGCACGTTGATGGTGTTGTGGTCGCCCTCAAGTTTGCGCGTCCATGTTTTGAGGCCCACCGATTCTTTTATTTTTTGCTTGAAGCCGTTGGGCAAGTTTTTCCCGGCTACGGCTTTGTCAACGTCTAAAATCAACATCCACTCATATAAAAAAAACACTTTATTTCTTTCCATATTTGATATTTTTTATTTGTTAGACAAATGTATGCAATAATCATTTGTAAATCAAAATAATACAATACTTTTTATTTGAATTAAATAGAATTATTTTTGAAACATTTGAAAATTGTATAATTTATCTGATTTACGAATCAAAAAAACAGCAATATGAGTAATGAAGTAACCAAGAAGGAGAGTGATACTAAAAAGAAAAAACCTACTCGAAAAGATTACCTGAATACCCCCCCTCAGTATGGCATCCATTTTGGGCATTTATTACGGGATTACATCAAAGCACAGGGCAAAAAGTTGACAATACCAAAAGCTGCGAAGCTCTTAGGATTTACAGAACCGGGTTTAAAAGCAAAGTTTAACATGCCCCACGGTGGCGATTTATACTTTTTCATCAAGGCGAGCATCGTCTTAGAGCATGACTTTTTCCAGTACCCCAAAGCGATTATAGAGAACAAAGGCGTACTGCCCGAAATGGTGGCGAAGCAAAGCGAATACGATGAACTGAAGGCGAAATATGAGACAACCGACAAGATGTACAAGCGATTACTGAAAGAAAGTGAAGTATTATACGATAATATTGATTTTTTAAAGAAAAAAATCACGGAGTTGGAGCAAAAATAGCTTTTTTTAGTATTGATTATGATTACTTTTTTGAATCAAAAAGATATTATTGTCATACTATTTTACTACCCTATTTGGGGGGTGTAACATATTTTGGGGGGGGCAATTTATCTTATGTTAACTAAACAGCGCTAAAAATTATGCAACAGGAATATACGTATATTAACGGACAAATTTTGCCCATAGCAAATGCTAAAATACATATCACTGACCTTGCTATACTGAGGGGGTATGGTGTGTTTGATTTTTTCCGAGCTATTGATGGTCAACCTATTTTTATGGAAGAACATTTGGATAGATTTGAGTATTCAACCAGTCGCTTGGACTTGAAAATGTCTTATTCTCGTGAACATATCAGAGAGCATATTTTGGATTTAATCAAATTGAATAATCATAAACTGTTGGGAATCAAACTATTATGTACCGGCGGTTATTCAGAAGACGGTTATACACCGACCCTGCCGAATGTGATGATGCTCGCCAAGCCTTTTACTATGCCTCAACACAATGACTCCATAAAATTAATGTTTGTGGAGCATTTAAGAGAGTTGCCAGATATTAAAACAATCAATTATATCGTACCGATTTCAAACTTGCCTAAAATGAAGGCAGCGGGTGCTCAAGATGTATTGTATCACTTCAACGGGTTGATTTCGGAATCTTCTCGTAGCAATATTTTTATGGTTAAAGACGGAAAAGTGATAACACCCGGTCGGAATATTTTAGGCGGCATTACCCGTAAAAATATCATCAAAATTTTGAAAAATCATTTTGAGGTTGAAGAACGAGACATTACCGTTGAGGAGTTTCTATCGGCGGACGAAGCATTTATTTCCGGCAGTACTAAACGAGTGGTTTCTGTACAATCAGTTGATAATCACGTTTTTAAACATAACAAAGTAACCCATAAAATTTTAGAATTATTAATAGAAAACGAACATTAAGCGGTGATGGGAAATATAAGTGTGAAAGATGAATTGAAGATTGTTGAACAATACCCGTTTTTTATTTTAAGATTTTTCTACTTTTGCGCTCTCCATTTTATCAAACTATTATAAAAAACAATGATTATGACTATCAGAAATAACTGGACGTTATCCGAAATTGAAGACATATACAATCGCCCTTTGCTTGATTTAATCTTCGAAGCGGCAACTGTACATCGTCTAAATAAAGCATATAGTGAAGTACAAATCAGCAGTTTGATTTCAATCAAAACGGGGGGTTGTAAAGAAGATTGCGCCTATTGCCCACAAGCAGCTCGTTATCATACGGATGTTGAAGTGCATCCTTTGATGACCGTAGATAAAGTAAAAGAACGGGCAGCAACTGCCAAAGCTAATGGTGCATCTCGCTTATGTATGGGAGCGGCTTGGCGTGAAGTACGCGACAATCGGGATTTTGATAGAGTTTTAGAAATGGTATCGGAGGTGAATGATATGGGATTGGAGGTGTGTTGCACATTAGGTATGCTCACGTATGAGCAAGCTGAACGACTTAAAGAAGCGGGTTGTTTTGCTTATAATCATAATATTGATACTTCAAGCGATAATTATGAGAATATTATCACTACGCGCACTTTCGACGATCGCTTGAACACCTTGAAAAATGTTAAAAAAGCTAAACTTTCGGTGTGCTGCGGTGGCATTATCGGATTGGGTGAAACGGATGAAGATAGAATTAAAATGTTGCATACTTTGTCAACGATGGAAGAACACCCTGATTCTGTTCCAGTAAATGCTCTTGTCCCCGTTGAAGGCACACCTTTAGCCCATAATACAAAAGTTCGCATAGATGAAATGTTGCGGATGATTGCTACTGCACGTATTCTAATGCCCCGCAGTGTGGTGCGTTTATCAGCCGGTAGAAATGAAATGTCCTTATCGGATCAAGCATTGTGTTTTATGGCGGGCGCCAATTCAATATTTGCGGGTGAAAAATTGTTGACTACCCCGAATCCCGATTTTGATACGGATATGCAAATGTTTAAAACTTTAGGGCTTACAGCACGGAAACCTTTCAAGGAAGCGGTGACGCTGGCATAAAATGACTGTTAACAAACATTTTGATGAGCATTTAAAATCCCTGTTAGAGAAAAAAGAAGCAGCGGGATTATTAAGACGCTTAGTCAGCGTGACCGATAAAGTTGACTTTTGCTCAAATGATTATTTAGGCTTTGCCTCAAATGAGGAAATTTGTTTTAACTCACAGAGTTATAATTCTAATGGTAGTACCGGCTCTCGTTTGATTACAGGCAATTCTATACTCGCGGAAGAAACGGAAGCCCTTATTGCTCACTATCACCAAGCTGAGGCGGCTCTTTTGTACAGTTCCGGCTACATGGCTAACGTGGGTTTGTTCTCTTGCATAGCCACAAAAGGTGATACCATCATATCTGATGAATATATTCATGCTTCAATAATTGATGGTATTCGTTTGAGTAAAGCGCATAAACATGTATTCAAACACAATGATGTATCAGATTTAGAAACCAAACTGCAATTAGCAACCCAAAGAACCATCGTAGTTGTTGAATCTATTTACTCCATGGATGGTGATGAAGCCCCCCTCAGTATCATAACCGATTTATGTGAAAAATATAAAGCTCTATTGATTGTAGATGAAGCACATTCTACCGGTATTTATGGCAATAAGGGACAAGGTTTAGTCTGCCAATACCAATTAGAAAATAAAGTCTATGCCCGTATTCATACTTTTGGTAAAGCGTTGGGATGTCATGGTGCAGCGATTGTGGGCAGTGCAATTTTACGACAGTATTTAATCAATTATTCTCGTTCATTTATTTATACCACTGCCCTACCCCCTTCGTTTTACCTGCAACTTCAAATTATTTATCAAATATTGCCTCAAGCCAATAGAAATATTTTGTTTGAAGCAATTGAATGTTGGAAAGAAAACATTAAAAAAGTAAAAAAATATACTCTTATTGACAGTCATTCGCCCATTCAAGCTTTAGTTGTGGGAGATAATTTTAAAACAAAATCCCTTGAAAATCAATTACTTAAAGAAGGTTTTTTCGTCAAAGCTATTTTGTCACCAACTGTACCGGTCGGCACTGAAAGGCTTCGTGTTTCAATACATTCTTTCAATACAGAAGAACAAATCAAAGGCTTAATTAAAGCAATAAACCATTCATAAATAACGGATAACGAGTAACGAATAACAAACATGGTTATTATCGCAGGAATACATACAGGCATCGGCAAAACCCTCTGTTCAGCAATATTGTGTCAAGCATGGGGATATGATTATTGGAAGCCCGTACAAGCGGGTGATTTGGCGCATTCTGATTCGATTTTTATCAAAAATAATGTCAGTAACCCTTTATGCACCATTCATCCTGAAGCATACCAATTGCAAATGGCAGCATCGCCCCATTTTGCGGCTTATACTGAGGGGGTCAATATTGAGAGACAAAAAATGAATTTACCGCCTACGCATAATAATATCATCGTTGAAACAGCGGGTGGCATCATGTCTCCTTTAGGAAAGAACTTTTTAAATATTGATTTAATCCAACATTTAAAATTACCCGTTATTCTTGTTTCTGAAAATTATTTAGGCAGTATTAATCATACCTTAATGTCTATCTATGTTTTAAAACAGCACGATATACCCATAAAAGGCATTATTTTTAACGGTGATGTTATTCAATCAAGTGTTGATTTTATTGTAGAAAATTCACAATTACCACATTTATTTTCTATTCCGAAAATGGAGCAAGTGAATAAAGAGAGCATCCAAAAATTTATTGAAAACAATGACATTATCAGAAAAAGATAAAGCCTATATTTGGCATCCATTTACCCAAATAAAACCCGGTAACACTCCCCTCATCATCGAAAAAGCCAAAGATTGTACGCTATTCGCAGCCGATGGCAAAACGTATATCGACGCTATTTCTTCGTGGTGGGTCAATATTCATGGGCACGCTAATGTCTTTATTGCCAATGCTATCGCTGAACAAGCCAAGATACTGGAACAAGTCATTTTCGCCGGTTTTACTCATCCCACTGCTATTCATTTGGCGGAAAAAGTCATCCAGAATTTGCCTCCCCATTTTTCAAAGGTCTTCTTTTCTGACGATGGTTCTACATCAGTAGAAGTGGCTCTGAAAATGGCGTTACAATATCGCTACAATCAAGGCATTAAGCATAAAAATCTAATCATTGCCTTTGAAAATGCCTATCATGGCGATACTTTTGGCGCTATGAGTGTTGGCGGGAGAAGCACTTTTAGTGAGCCATTTGACCCTTTACTTTTTGAGGTTTTTCATATCCCCATTCCCACGCAAGACAATTTTGATGCATTAATTTTGCAATTTAACCAGTTGCTTAGCGAAGGAAACGTAGCAGCATTTATCTTTGAACCATTGGTACAAGGCGCGGCAGGTATGCAAATGTATAAGGCTGAACACTTGGATAAATTGCTTGAAATTGCCCAATCACATCAGGTGGTTTGCATCGCTGATGAAGTGATGACGGGTTTTGGTAGAACAGGTAAATTGTTCGCAACGGACTATTGCCGCCATAAACCGGATATCATTTGCCTATCAAAAGGGATTACGGGAGGATTTATGCCTTTGGGCGTCACTGTTTGTTCTGAAATAATTTATGAAACATTTATTTCGGTCGACGTCGCTAAGACCTTTTTTCACGGACACTCATATACAGCCAATCCATTGGCTTGTGCCGCCGCAGTAGCAAGTTTTGAGTTACTTTTGGGTGAAATTTGTCAACAGAATATTCATAATATCTGTCTTAGTCATGCCCAATTTGCTGATAAATTAAAGGACAATGCATTTATCAAAAATGTGAGACAAACAGGAACTATTTTGGCGATGGAGTTTAAAACGCCGGAAAACTCCTCGTATTTTAATCCCATTAAAGAGAAAGCATACAATTTTTATTTAGAAAATGGCGTTTTGCTGCGGCCATTAGGCAATGTGATTTATATCATGCCGCCCTATTGTATAACAGAACAGGAGTTAAATATTGTTTATAGTGTTATATTAAAGTCAATAGATTTTTTGCAATTATGAAAATCCATCTTATCGCCACCGGTGGCGCCGCTATGCACAATTTAGCCTTAGCGCTCAATGAAAATGGGCATCAAGTGACGGGTTCAGATGACGAAATCTATAATCCCGCTAAAGACCGTTTGTGGGCTGCCGGTATTTTGCCTGCGGAAATGGGTTGGTTTCCCAATAAAATTGACGCTACTATTGATTTTATCATTTTGGGCATGCACGCTCGGATAGATAATCCAGAGCTTCTGAAAGCGCAGGAATTGGGCATAAAAATATATTCCTATCCCGAATATATCTACGAACATGCGAAAAATAAAAAACGGGTAGTGATTGCGGGTAGTCATGGAAAAACCACGACAACTTCAATGATTATGCACGTTTTGAAGTATCATAAAAAGAATTTTGATTATTTGGTGGGCGCTTTAGTAGAAGGTTTTGACCTGATGGTGCGTTTATCTGATGCACCAGTGATGATAATCGAAGGCGATGAGTATCTTTCCTCTCCTATTGATTTAGTGCCTAAAATTCATCATTACAAACCCGATATTGCTATCATTACCGGCATTGCATGGGATCATATGAATGTGTTTCCAACTTATGACAATTATGTTGAGCAGTTTGAAATTTTTATCAACACTATTCAATCAGATGGGAAGCTCTTTTTCTTTAAACAGGATAAAGATTTAGAAAATATTGCAGATATAGGTTCTTGCTTGTCAATTAGTTATGAAGCTTTTAATTCGGAAATTAAAAACAATAAAACGTATTTAATAACGGATAAAAAAGAGACAATTCCACTCGAAATATTTGGCAATCATAACCTTTCTAATCTGAAAGCCGCTTATCATGCTTGCCGTGAAATAGGCATCACAGACGCTGAATTTTTTGCGGCCATTCAAACCTTCAAGGGAGCTGCAAAGCGATTACAAACACTTTATCAAACCGACAACAGCATCGCTTATTTGGATTTTGCGCACGCGCCATCTAAAGTCAAAGCGACGCTTGAAGCCGTTAAATCGCAATTTAAAGACAGACAATTAATGGCTTGTTTGGAATTACACACGTACAGCAGTTTGAACAAATCATTTTTACCGCAATATCAAGGCACTATGAACAAAGCGGATGTGGCAGTTGTTTTTTACAATGAACATACTTTGGAAATGAAAAAAATGCCCCCCCTCAGTATAGCCGAAGTAAAGGCATTTTTCAACAACCCGAATATGCACGTTTTTACCGATAATAAAGATTTGACTCGCTTTTTAGAGCAACAATCTTTTCAAAACCAAAATCTTTTATTGATGACATCCGGTACATTTATGGGTTTAGATTTGAAAAAATTAGCCTTTGATTTATTGAACAAACACTGATTTAAGTTATGCCTCTTATAGAAAAATCATCTGACTATCGCCCGCCATTTTATCAATATAATGGGCATTTACAAACTATTTTACCTTCTTTTCGCAAAGTTAAAGGCGTTCAATACCAACGTGAGCGCATCGAAACACCGGATCATGACTTTTTGGACTTGGACTGGGTGCACAATCAATCAAAAAAATTGGTGGTTTTGACCCATGGATTTGAGGGCGATTCTACTCGCCCTTACATCAAAGGCATGGCTAAAGTATTTTCACAAATGGGTTGGGATGTTCTGGCGTGGAATTGCAGAACGTGTAGCGGTGAGATGAATCGCGCATTTCAGATGTATAATCATGGCAACATTGACGATATTGAAACAGTGGTCAATCACGCTGCTGGCCAGCATCAATATGATGAAATAACTTTAATCGGTTTCAGTATGGGCGGCAATATTTCGTTGAAATATGCCTCCTTACGCGCCCACAAATTGGTCAAAAGCGTAGTAGCTTTTTCTGCCCCGTTAGACATGAAATCGTCAACTGAAGTATTGGGAGTGAAAAAAAACTGGTTGTATCGTCTCAATTTTGAAAAAAAACTCCAACCCAAATTAGCCCAAAAAATCGCCCTTTTTCCCGACAAATTGACACCCGAAGACATTACACATAAAGATTGGGAAAAACAATTGTACACTTATTTTTGCAAAATAAACGGCTATTCCGACCTTGAAACCTTTTATCGAATTGGTTCAGCGTTGAATTTTATTCCCCAAATAAAAATCCCTGCCCTTATCATACAAGCACAAAATGATCCTTTACTCACACCCGAATGCTTCCCTTACGATCTGGCAGCTCAGCACCCAAACATCTTCTTAGAAGCCCCCCAACATGGCGGCCACTGCGGCTTCACACTTTCCGGCGACAAGCAACACTCATGGGCTGAACATAGAGCAAAAGATTTTATTCTGGCACTTTCTGTTTAATAATTAGCGTAATTATCGTCGAATATGTATCTTAGCATCAAATCATACTAAATGAGTACATATATTATATTATTATTGCTATTGTTCATGGCAGGTATCACCATATACGCTTACAGCAATAGACGGTCAAAAGTAAAAATCACTTCAAAAGAAAAAGACATGGCCAATCAAGAGGAAACTAAAGAAACTGCACCGGTAGAACCGAAGAAACCGCGCACAAAAAAACCTACTCAAGACGAGTTGATTCAATCATTTGCCAACCGAAAAGGTTATGATTATAAATTTGTCAGAACCAGAAAATTTAAAATTGATTTGGACGATTTGCTCAAAAATCTGAAAAACCAACTCACACCGTTGCTACAGCCCCAACCCGATAATGACCATTTCTTGAAATACCACCATTTCACTATTGCCATGAATCGAGAGCGCAAAATGCCAATTTTAGCGGCTGTCAATATCAATGGTGCTCAATCCATCGAAAATCCTCGGGATAGTGACAAATGGACTTATGACCCTCGCATCGATAAAACGGAACAATTAGGAAAAGATATTTATAAAAATAACAATCTCGACTTAGGGCATTTGGTCAGACGATTAGACCCGGTTTGGGGAGAAGAAGCTTTGCAAGCTGATGAAGACACTTTTCATTTCACGGTTTGCGCGCCCCAGCATAAAAAACTGAACCGAGTGACATGGCTCAGTTTAGAAAATTATATTTTAAAAAATACGGACATTGAAGATTTGAAAGTTTCGGTTTTTACGGGTCCCGTTTTCAGTGATAGAGATTTGGATTATCGCGATATTAAATTACCCTTGCAATTTTGGAAAATGGTGGCACTCATCAAGAAAGATGGTACCCCCTCAGTAACGGCTTACCTTTTAAGTCATGAGGACTATTTAAGCGATATGGGCGAACGTGGTATTATTGGAGAAGAAGGCTTCGGCGAGTACAAAACATTTCAAATATCTCTCAATCGTTTACAAGAACTAACTCATCTAAATATAGAAAAATTTAAAATATATGATCCATTGATGAATACGCGAGCACTTGGGGAAAATGATTATCAGGAAGTTGGAAGCCCAGATAGTATTGTTTTGTAGCAAAAACACCCCTATGAATAAAAAACGCTAAAAACCTTTGATAACAAATATATTTTCCTTTCTTTTGCTGTTAATAAATTAATATTTGGTTTACTACTCAAAAGTCGTAACTCAATAATTAATTATTTTGAAAATAGCTAAATCATTAACAACCAAATTTGGTCAATTAAAACATTTCAATTTATGAGCCTTTTTATTAGAAAACCTTTAGATCAAATCCTCGCTCAAGCCGCTGAAAACGAAAAGGGGCTGAAACGCACGCTTGGAGCCATGAATTTGGTTGCTTTAGGAATTGGTGCCATCATTGGTGCCGGCTTATTTGTTCGGACAGCCGACGCAGCCGCTAAAGCAGCGGGGCCCGCTGTAACACTCTCATTCATTGTAGCGGCAATAGGCTGTGCCCTTGCGGGCTTGTGTTATGCTGAATTCGCTTCTTCCATCCCTATCTCCGGAAGTGCTTACGCGTATGCGTATGTCACAATGGGTGAATTAGTCGCTTGGATTATTGGTTGGGCTTTAATCATGGAATATGCACTGGGGGCTGCCACAGTATCCATTGCTTGGAGTGAATATTTAAATAAATTGCTGGGAGGGGCTATACCCTTTGAATGGTGTCATTCTCCATTTGAAGGCGGTATAATGAATGCACCTGCTTTGGTTATATTATTATTACTCACTTTGTTGTTAATAAGAGGAACTCAAGAATCAGCTTTAGTCAACGCCGTTATCGTATTTTTAAAAGTTGCTATCGTTTTGGTATTTATCGTTATCGGATGGGGGTATATCAAACCTGAAAATCATGTTCCTTATTTTATACCGGAAGGTTTAGCGGGTCATGAAGGCATATTCAAACATGGCTATGGCGGTGTCTTAGGAGGGGCGGCAATCGTTTTCTTTGCCTTCATTGGTTTTGATGCCGTATCGACAACGGCACAAGAGGCTAAAAATCCGGGAAAAGACATGCCAATCGGTATCCTTGGGTCCTTAGCAATTTGTACCGTTTTGTATATTTTGTTCGCTCACGTACTTACCGGTGTTGCAAACTATACGGAATTCAAAACAGCGGGTAAAGAAGCGTCCGTTGCTTATGCTATTGAAACCTATATGACAGGCTATCATTGGTTAGCAACTTTGGTAACAGTAGCCATATTAGCCGGGTTTTCATCGGTTATTTTGGTGATGTTGATGGGCCAATCACGGGTGTTTTTCTCCATGTCAAATGATGGTTTGATACCAAAAATATTTTCGGAAGTGCATCCTAAATTCCGCACACCTTATAAATCTAACTGGATTGTTTTCGCATTTGTGGGTGCCTTTGCGGCTTTCATACCGGGCAGTTTAGCGGGTGACTTAACTTCATTTGGTACATTACTGGCGTTCGTATTGGTGAGTGCGGGGGTTTTATTTTTACGTAAAACCGACCCCGACCTAAAACGACCTTTCAGAACACCCGCAGTGAACATTGTTGCGCCTTTAGGGGCTTTGGTTTGCTTGGGTATGATTGTGGCTTTGGATAAATTCACACTTTTGGCTGCATTTGCATGGATGGCTATCGGTCTTGTCGTCTATTTTGCATATGGCATAAAGAACAGTAATCTAAGAAAATAAATTTAGTGTAACATAAAAAAGGCTCTTAAATCATGATGATTTTAAGAGCCTTTTTTATGTACTGAGAGGTAGGATTTAAGTCAAAAATCAAAACACCCATCAAAGATGCCTCTCAGCATGATATGATGACCTCACTAATGGTCCGCTTTCTACAAATTTAAACCCTTTAGCCATCCCTATTTCTTTATATTCGGCAAAAATGTCGGGATGAATGTATTCAGCCACCTCAATATGCATTTTTGTGGGTTGTAGATATTGCCCTAAAGTAAGTACGTCACACCCATTTTCAACAAGGTCATCCATCGCCTTATAGACTTCTTCTTTCAACTCGCCTAAACCGAGCATGATCCCTGTTTTGGTTCGTTTACCGTATTCTTTTGTGCGTTTAATTTGTTCTAAACTGCGCTCGTATTTGGCTTGTGGTCTTACTTTGCGGTAAAGTCTTCCAACGGTCTCCATATTGTGGGAAACAACTTCCTGCCCCCCTGAAATCATCCGTTCTAAAGCCTCCCAATTGGCTTTTACATCCGGAATGAGCGTTTCAATCGTTGTTTGAGGCGAGAAAGCCTTGACGTTGATAACCGTTTGATACCAAATTTCTGCGCCTCTATCTTTCAATTCATCTCTATTCACAGAAGTTAATACGGCATGTTTGACGCCCATGAGTTGGATTGCCTCCGCGACGCGACGGGGTTCGTCTTCATCATATTCATTTGGGCGCCCCGTTTTAACAGCACAAAATGAACAAGACCGCGTACAAGTATTCCCTAAAATCATGAATGTAGCAGTTCCGGCACCCCAACACTCTCCCATATTCGGGCAATTTCCGCTTTGACAAATAGTATGAAGATTATATGTATCCACCAGATTTCTGACCCTTTTGAAGTCTTCTCCAATCGGTAATTTCACGCGCAACCAATCCGGTCGAGCTTGGCGTTGTACTTTGGTTTCCACTATCGGTAATTCTACCATATGAGTAGTCAGTTTTTTTTAGTAGTCAGTACTTAGTGGTCAGTTTTTTAGTAGTCAGTAGTCAGTTTTACAATTCACTGACTACTGACTACTAAAAAACTAACTCTTAATTTCTCAATTCCTTTTTCCGAGTTGCAAAGATACATAAAGGTTCATAAAATAAGGACGATTCTCCTCAGTAACCATAATAGGTAGTTTTTTGGGAAACACATCCAACATCACACCGACTTCGATAGCCTTCAAAAATTCGTCAAAAGCGCCCCAATCTAAATGTACTCCTGCTTGAGCATGTATCCCCGGAATAATAGACGTTTCACTTATTCCTTTCAATAAACCACCTTTACCCCGTATTTTGTAGGGATCTAAAAAGTTTTTAGAAGTTTCCGTTGAATATTTGATGGATTGACTGACAGAGCCGTCGCGTGTGCCTCCCACTTCAACATAGTATGGTTTCATAAAAGCAGCAGTCAACCCGCCCGAATAGACCAAACCAACTGCCACGCCGTTTTTGGCTGCCTTTTCTGTATAGTATCTTTTGGCACCAATGCCCCCCCGCAGTACAAAAGCATAGTTTTGTTTACCAAAAGTGTAAGACCTAAATCCTGAACTTGGCGAAATACTCGAAAAATCCGTAGATTTTCTTACTTCTTTGAAGTGCTTGAGTTCACCTAATTCAAAATTATAAAACACTGTTTTATAATACGTCTTTATTTTCCCAATCTGATAACCAATTGTCCAGCCATGTGTATGCAAACGCATGTCAAGAGTTTTTTCATTATCGTATATAATCCCTTTTGCATCTTGCTTGAGGCGTTGTGCAAATGAAAAAATGGGTAGCAGCAAAATGATGAGCACATGCAGTAGTTTCATATCTTTTATTGATTATGACAAATGAATGGACAATTTGTTCAAATATACAAATAATGAATAAATGTTGCTTTAGTTTTTTTCATATTGATGAGAATTTTACAAATTTATCTATAATTTAAAACAAAAAATGTCATTTATTTAATCAAAACCGATTTATCTTTACCATTATAAAACCTTTTTTTTATAAAACATGGAAAATCAGTCATTTTACACTATATATTACGGCATTCATTTCGATGAGGTTGTGTGTCCACAAGAGGAATGTCAAGCTGGAGTGCTCTATTTAGGCTCTAAAGGATTGCTTCATTTCCTTGAAGGACATTTGGGTTTAGAGGGTCATGTTAACCGCATTGAACACATCAGAACGGAACAATATCGCCAAGCTTTAGCCAAATATCTCAAAAAACACTTATCAAATCATCCCAATCCGGATGATGCGCCCAATATTTTTTATCAAAATTCTTTTGAAGCCGACCAACTGGCGTGTGCTGATGCATTGTTGTTTCGCCGTGACGAATTATTGTTAGCCGGTTGGGATTTCAAACCCGATGCCACCTTCAATCGCCTCAATGTTATTGCTGAAATTGAACAATCGTTTACTGACCAAAAACCATTCGTTGCCGGATTCGCCGATAGATTTGACGATGTTTTGCAGGCTTTGGGTGATAAAGATGTGCCCGTTTCGGCTATTTTTATCAATGAACCCGCCAATTTACTACCCCCTCAGTATCAGCGACTTTTTGATATTTTGACACATAAAAATGTGCGCATTCAGCAACTTGAAAAAAATATTGCGGATAAATCATCTGATAAACATACAGATTTAAGCCTTTTTAAAGCGTTTGTTGATAATAAACTACCTCGAGGCGAAAAACAAAAACTTGTTGCTGACGGCTCACTCATAGTTTTAGAATCCTTGCGAGATACCGACGCGGCGGATTGCATTGCTAAAATTTTGAGTTTGAACCCTCACTTTCAACCCACTTTTTTGATACCGGAAAAAAATCGGGTATTAGATGATGCTTTGATTCAAAATGGTTTGCCATCGTTCGGTTTACCATCTTCTTCGTTAGGCAGACCCACCCTGCAATTGCTGAAATTAGTAACGACGTTTTTATGGAGACCGATTGATCCCTATAAAATATTAGAGTTTTTAACCATGCCTTGCAAACCGATTGACAGCGATTTGGCGACGGTAATTGCCAATTTAATCTCTCAACGTCCCGGTATTGGTGGCGAGCAATGGTATTTTGAAACCACTCGTTTTTTTGAAGAGTTAGAGGAAAGAGCGCAAGTTGATAATAACATAAATGTCCAAAAAATCAAAAATCAATACGAATTCTGGTTTGATAGACAAACTTACGATATTGAAAAAAGCGCACCTAAAGACGAAATTATTCAAATTTTCAATTATTTGAAAGAATGGGCAAGTGAAGAGTTTGACAACAACACCAAAAACACCAGTCTTTTGGTGCTGAGTGAGCAAGCCAAACGCATTCAAGAGTTTTTGGAAGAACTGCCCCTAAATGATAAATTTTTGACGTATTTGGAACTGGAACGCATCATTCGAACCATTTATGAGCCGGCACCCGTGCAACCCCGCCCTTGTGAGTGGGGGCACTACCCTTTTGTGCATCAAGAATCCTGTTTGATTGGCGATATAGACGCACTTGTTTGGTGGAATTTTACGGATACTGAGGGGGGGCATTTTTTCAATCGTTGGTATAAAGATGAAATTGCATATCTGAAAAGTCGGGATGTCAAATTGCAATCGCCGCAAGATGAGAACGCCTTGATGCTATGGGAACGCACCCGACCGGTTTTCAAAGCGCAAAGACAAATAATTTTTGTTTTTCCTAAAAAAATCAATGGCAAAGAAACGGTGGAACATCCCTTGATGAGTCATTTAAGGGCTTGTTTCCTTAATTTAGAGGATATTGTTTTTGATTTGAATAACAATTTAGCGCCCTTTTCAAAACTGTCAAAACTTAAAACACCCCGAAAAGTGGGGTTAAATTATCATCAATTGGGCAAAATACGACCCATTATCAATATCTATTCAAGGCATTTGGCTCAGCGGGAACAAGAAACATTGACAAGTTTGGAAGCACTTTTTTATTACCCTTATCAGTGGGTTTTCAGGCACAAAGCCAAATTGTCAAAGTCGCATATTTTAAGAATTGTTAAAGAAAATACGCTCAAAGGCAACGTGGCGCACCGTTTTTTTGAATTAGTACTGAAAGAAGACTTCAATAAATGGACGCGGGACGATGTAGATGAATGGGTGGATTTGAATAGCCGCCGTTTGTTTCAACGCGAGGCGGCAACCCTCTTGATGTATGGCTATGAACCCGAACGGGTCCAACTTGTGAGACAGGTTAATTACGCCATCTGGACGCTGATTTGCTTGATTCGGCAAAATAAATGGCAGGTTGAAGGAACAGAAGTGGAATTAAAAGGGCAATTCAGCAACATGCCCGTCAAAGGTAAAGCAGATATTGTGTTGACAAGAATGTCTGAATATTGCGTTTTGGATTTAAAATGGAGCGGTCACTCTTATCGGGAAAGGTTGATTAAAAACGGAGAAGATTTGCAGCTTGTCATGTACAGCCGCTTGTTGACGGAAGACGATACTTGGGCGCATACAGCCTATTTTATTATTGATAATGCCCGTTTACTGGCTCGCAATACGGAAGCTTTTAAAGAAATAAAACCCTTGTTGCCGACTGTGGATTCTTTTGGCATGAATGCTAATATTTGGGATAAAATGCAAAAAACCTTTGAATGGCGATTGTCTCAAATCGTTAAGGGTCATATAGAAATCAGAACCAATCAAACGGCTAAAGAATTGGAAGAAATGTACGCCGAAGAATTGATTCATATTTTAGAAATGAAAAATGAGGACGCCAAGTTTGATGATTACAGAACCTTGATTGGATTAGTCGTTTGATGTCGGATTTCGGGATGTCGGATTTCAGCCGAAATCCGACATCCCGAATCTGACATCAAATTAAACTTGCTCCGGCGCCAGTCGCAATACTATTCCGTCTATTTGTTCATTAATTCTGATTTGACATCCGAGCCGGCTGTTATCTTTGACGTGCATGGCTTGGTCGAGCATGGCCCATTCGTCATCTGAGGGTTCCGGTAATTCGTGGTCACTTTCGACATAAACCTGACAGGAGGCACAAAGAGCCATACCGCCGCAAATGCCCTCAACCGGCAGTTCATAACTTTTACAAACCTCCATGACACTGAGGGGTACACCCAGCGGCACTTCTAAGTCGTACGCCGCGTCAAAACGGTCTATAATCGTGATATTGATACTTTCTTTCATTATTTTTTTTACTGCAATCCGTCAATACCCGTTACCGTGGTGTATTTAAAAGACAATTTTTTATCGGGATACACAATCTTGAAAGCAGATTGCATTGCCAAAGTGCCCTCGTGAAAACCACATAAAATCAATTTCAATTTACCCGGATAGGTATTGATATCGCCTACCGCAAAAATGCCCGGAACATTAGTTGAATAATCAAACGTATTGACTTCAATGGAATTTTTATCAATTTGCAAACCCCAATCTGCAATGGGACCCAACTTTGGCGACAAGCCGAAAAGCGGCACAAAATGGTCGGTTTTTTTCACAATATCGCCTTGTACATCGTGTTTTATTACGACTTCGGTCAGCTGACCGTTGCCATTCAGACCTACCACTTCAGCTTGAGTCACCAGATTTATTTTACCTGCCTCTTTCAAGTGCATCACTTTTTCGACACTGTCCAAAGCCCCTCTGAATTCGGATCGGCGGTGAATTAAAGTTAGTTCTTCCGCCAAATCCGCGAGATAAATTGACCAATCGAGCGCCGAATCGCCGCCGCCCGCAATGACAATTTTTTTGCCCCGATACAGTTCCGGGTCTCGGATAATGTATTCGACACCTTTATCTTCGAATTGCGCAATATTGGCAATTGGCGGTTTACGGGGTTCGAAAGAACCCAAGCCGCCTGCGATGCAGATAACCGGTGCAGAGATTTCTGTTCCGCGATTTGTTGTAAGCTTAAATGAGCCATTGTCGAGTTTTTCGATGCTTTCTGCCCGCTCACCAAGCGTAAAAGAAGGATGAAAAGGTTCAATTTGCTTCATTAAATTTTTGACCAAGTCACCCGCCAATACTGAGGGGTAGCCGGGAATATCATAAATAGGCTTTTTCGGATAAATTTCAGTCAGTTGCCCACCCGGTTCGGGCAAAGCATCCACTAAATGGCATTTCATTTTCAATAAACCGGCTTCAAAAACCGTAAACAACCCCACAGGCCCCGCGCCAATAATTAAAATATCAGTCTGTTTCATATTAGAATAAATATATCAATTTTTTACGATAAAAACAATATGTTCAACTCCTTTTTTGTCAATCTTTTCCGGAAACTCCCTCTATCTCTCTATCTCTCTAACCTCTACCCCTCACCATTTTCTTTTTTCTAAAACCAATTTGGTCAACAATAAAAAAAGAGTTATAGCCGACCCATAATACACAATGTCCGCTAAATCTACAATTCCTCTGGAGATGGAGCGATAATGATAATCCATGCCTAACATTTGAACAATATCATCACCATTTCCTAATAAAATCGGCAATTCACTGAGATAATCAAAACCCCAATGCACAAAAAAGCACAGAAACGCTGCCAATAGAAACGAAATGATTTGATTATTGGTCAACGACGAAGCGAAAATACCAATGGAAACGAATACTGCGCCGAGTAAAATCAAACCGATATAACTGCCAGCTATAGCACCACTGTCCAGATTGCCTTTGGGTGATCCCAATTGGTAAATCGTGATGTAATATATCAATGTCGGTATTAATGCAAAAGCGACTAATAATAAACACGCCCAATATTTTCCAAAGATGATGTCAATATCGCGCAAAGGTTTAGTTGTCAAAAACTCAATTGTTCCATTTTGTTGTTCTTCGGCAAATGTTCTCATGGTGATAGCCGGAATCAAAAACAAAAATATTTTCGGTGCTAAGTCAAAAAGCTGATCCAAAGAAGCAATATTCTGTTCTAAAAGGCTCGTGCTTCTGAAAAAAAACAGCAATAAACCCGTTAAAATCAAAAAAACAGCTATTACAACATATCCAATAAGCGACGAAAAAAATGAGTTAATTTCTTTTTTAAAAATTGCTAACATGCATTTGGTAGTGAAAAGTGAAAAGTGAAAAGTGAAAAGTGAAAAGTGAAAAGTGAAAAGTGAAATCCATTTTTCACTATTCACTATTAGTTTTTCACTATTAACTTTTCACTTCAAATAAACCGGATTTCTATCGTTATAAATCAATAAACATTTGAACAATTTCTCTGAAATCTCTTTGGGTTTTAGAGCATTCACGGTTGAAAGCAAATCTTTATCTTCTTGAATCAACTCTTTAAAATTTGAGAGCGTAAAATCATACATCTCACCGGATTCAAATTTGACCAATTTTTCCCGCACAACTTCCCGCTTTTGGCGCACATTTTTGGTGATATAGGGTTGACCCGTTTGTGGAATGTAGGCTGACATGGGTACAAGTCGCTCTTCAATTTCATCATATTGAAAATAACAAAGTTTCCCCCTTAATACCATACCCGAAAACATCGTTGCGGCATTCTTTTGAGACTCATTCGGCAGCTTGACATATGGAATGCCATCAATAACGACACACCACAATTTATTCAAATCTACTGAATCTGGGCGATTTTTGTACTTGATTAACTCAATGTACATTTGCAATGTTTGTGGATTTGTAGCCAGCCGAGCTTCTACACTATCCCAGATTGCAGATGGCTGATTTCTTTGTAAATTTTCAAAATGTAGATACACGCCATCCTTGAATTTAAAATTCTTAGAGACCAGATTATCATTCTGTGCATCCCCCCTCAGTATAGAGAGAAAAATAAAAAAACAAACACCTATTTTTTTCATTCAAAATTCAGAAACTTTAGTAAATTCTTGGAATACATCTTCAACACTATACACTTCTTTTTGCATTTCGATAAGCGTCAGATGATTATCAACGGCAAATCGGAAAATATCAGCACGAACATCTTTATTTAAATCCGAAGACAATTGATACCGGTTTTGACCTAAAACTTTAACCCTTTTAACGTTTGATATTTTCGCTAATTTTTGATTTTCAATGTTTTGCAAAAACTCAACGGTAACAATGGTCTCTCCTTTAACTCGATTTTTCAAGGTTTCAATGGTATCATCAGCCACAATTTTACCTTTGTTGATGATCATAACCCTATCGCACAATGCTTGTACTTCCTGCATGATGTGAGTAGAAAAGATAACCGTTTTTTCCTGTCCCAACTCTTTGATGAGTCGGCGAATTTCAACCAATTGATTGGGGTCAAGCCCCGTAGTCGGTTCATCGAGTATCAAAACTGCGGGATCATGTAACATCGCTTGTGCCAATCCGACCCTTTGTCTGTATCCTTTTGATAAAGCCCCTATCAACTTGGATTGTTCAATCCCTAAACCCACTCGTTCAATCATCTCGGCAACCCGCTGTTTTTTTTTGTCTAAACGATGGACACCCGCCACAAATTCAAGATATTCTCGAACGAACATATCTCTATACAAAGGGTTATTTTCAGCCAAATACCCTACCCTTTGACGCACTTCAAGGGGATTTTTTTCTACATCAAATCCGCACACTTCTGCCGTTCCGCTTGTTTGAGGTATGAAACAAGTCAATATTTTCATCGTTGTGGTTTTCCCAGCTCCATTTGGCCCCAAAAACCCCAAAATTTCTCCTTTTTTTGCTTCAAAACTGATAGTATCAATGGCACGCTGAGCACCATATTCTTTTGTCAGGTTTTTCACTTTTATTGAATGAGGATAATTCATGCTTGTCTAATTTCGGGCAAAATTACAAAATTCTACTTGTTTCTTATTGTTAATCACAAATCTCTGTTCTTTTTGGCTTAAATCTTTTATTCAAATAGTTAAAGTTCTCTTAAACGTGATAGCTATGTGATAAATTCATAAAACCTTTGCGTCTATAAAATACGTATAAATGGAAGTTGATCCGATAAAAAATAATGGTACAAACATTTAATGATAAAGATTACCTCAAAATCATTAACAATTTTGAAAATAAATCAGTTTAAATTATGAAAAATTCAGTTGTTCTTTTGACTCTTTTACTGTCAGCATCGTTGGCTTTCGCTCAACCGAGTCATGTTGCATTTGACACTTTACTAAAAAAACACGTTTCAGCAACCGGAAAAGTGAATTATAAGAACCTCAAACAAGAGAAATCGGCACTTGAGACATATATTAAAACACTTTCTGACAATGTTCCAGCCGATAGTTGGAGCAAGAACGAAAAATTTGCTTTTTGGATTAACGCTTACAACGCTCTGACCCTCAAAACAATCGTTGATAACTACCCCCTCAGTAGTATCACAAAATTGGATGGTGGCAAAACATGGGATGTAAAAAGGTATAAACTGGGCGATAAAACCTACTCTTTGAACGATATCGAAAATAATATTCTTAGACCTATGGGCGATGCAAGAATTCACTTTGCTATCAATTGTGCCGCTAAATCATGCCCGCCGTTACTCAATAAAGCTTTTACGGCAAAAGAATTAAACGCTCTTTTGGAAAGTCGCACCAAAAAATTTGTGAATGACCCTAAAGCCAATCTTTTGATGAAAGGTGATGAAATAAAAATATCAAAGATATTTGATTGGTACGGTAAAGATTTTTACAATATTCCAGATTTTATCAATCGCTATGCGATTAGCAAAGTGAAAAGTGATGTTAAAATCGGATATACCGAATATGATTGGTCTTTAAACGAATAAGGAAAGTCGCTTAGTCAATCAGTAAGAAATGAAAAGCCCTCGCAAGATGATGAACCTTGCGAGGGTTGCCTTACAATATTAAAGCCATTTGGCGGAAAAACGAGTAAACTCATTTTTAAACTCATCGTAAAGTTTAATAAAAGTATCCATTTTCTCTCTTAAATCCTTGTGATCAGAAAAATAAACATGATCCACTGCAATCGGATGATCTTCAGCGAAAGTGGCAAGAGATTTTTCGTGAGCTTTTACTTCATGTTTGATTTCATCCACTACTTCATTTTGTCTAATGATTCGATTTTGGAGAGACTCTGCCGCTCCCGCAAAATCCGTTGTATTGTTTCTTTTTATCAAATCGCCGAGTCGAGCGTTAAATATCTCTAATTCATCTTCGCAAAATGACAATTGGTTGAGCCAAATTTTGTGATCAAAATGTAAATCGGAGAGATAAATGTGTTTTAATTCTTTTACCATGACAGTTAAATTTATTTTGTTTTAAAAAATCTATTTCATATTGCAATTATACGGGAACTCATTCGTCTGACAATATGATGAAAATCACGGCACAACATGATAAGAATCTGCAACATTTAAAGAACAATTCTGTTTGATATAATATTTTGAATCTTTCAACTACATGATCTGTTTTAAAACTTTAGAAAATAATACATTGGTTACAGAAAACAATTCAGTTAAGTCGTTAAGAATCAATGACTATGAGATTCAATTGCACAAATCAATTGACGAAATAGAACAAATCCATTTTAGTCAAGAACAAGACATTTTTTTATCGCCCAAATTTTTAAAAGTCCTTGAAAACACACCTCCTAAAAGTTTTCAATTTTGTTATCTGACTTTTTCCTTCAAAAACCAATTCGTCGGTTTCATGGCTTGCGAAATCAAACACTTCAAAGCTGACGAAAGCCTTAATTTTTCGAATGCTGATTCTTATATTCTATTGGCAATGAGAAAATGGTTGGCTAAACAAGTCAATTTCCAAACCTTAATTGTCGGCAATCTTCTATTGACCGGTGAACATTCATTCCATTTGGACAATTCTTTAATTTCGGAAGATGATAGAAAAATTTTAACAGTTAAAGGAATTGAATATGCCAAGAAAATATTGTCTGAGGAAAATATCATTATAAAATCCGTATTCATCAAGGACTTTTTTAAAAGCCAATTCTCTGTTGGTAATAATGGAACAAAACAAGTCCCGGTTTTTGGTGAAGGTTACAATGAGTTTCAAGTCGAGCCGAATTTTATTTTTGAGATTAACCCCCAATGGCGAGTTTTTGATGATTACTTGAAAAATCTCGCTTCCAAATATCGGGTAAGAGCTAAACGAGCGTTTAAAAAATTGGAAGGAATAGAAAAAAAGGAGTTCAATGAAGAGCGGATTATTGCTCATAAATGGAAAATCAATGAGTTGTATCAAACCATACGTAGTAAATCTGCATTCAATTTAGTTGATTTACACGAAGACTATTTCATCGAATTGAAACGCCGATTAGAAGATAAATTTCGGCTGTTTGGCTATTTTTCACCGCAAGGGGAATTGATAGGATTTTATTCCACAATTGATAATGGCGTTGAATTAGATGCCCACTACCTCGGTTATGAAGCAAAATGGAATCATTCGCACCATATTTATTTGAATTTCCTTTTTGATATTGTACGTGTTGGCATTGAAACCGGCTCTCGGCGCATCATTTTTGGTAGAACAGCTAATGAAATAAAAAGCTCCATTGGGGCAGTTGCCCATGAAATGTATCTCTATATGCGGCATGAAAACCCCATTATTAATCGTCTACTACCCTATTTTTTGAGAATTTTAAAACCGCGGGAAATTTGGGTACCTCGGCAGCCTTTTAAAGAGAATGGCGCTGATTAGAGTTCAAAGTTAAAACCTTCTGAAATAAACTTTTCGTATTTATCTTTATCGAATTCGTATAATCGAGCCGGACGATGCGCTACCCCTTCCTGCGATTCGTTCAAATCAACGATAAAATCCATGGAGAGAATTTTCTTTCTGAAATTGCGCTTATCCAAGCCTGTTTCGGGGTTGAGTTCTAATATTGCTTCATAAAGATGTTGCAATTCAGTGAGCGTAAATTTGGGTGGTAACAGCTCGAAACCTATCGGGCGCACCCGAATCCTTTGTTTAAGCGTTTGAAAACACGTATTCAAAATTTCATTATGGTCAAAAGCCAATTCTTGAAGATTTGAAATACTGTGCCATTTAGCTTTTTGCGCAAATGACGCTGGCGTAACTGTATAACGACTGATTTTGACTAACGAAAAATATGCTACTGAAACCACTCGACCGAAAGGGTGACGATTGACTGCGCCAAAAGTTCTGACTTGTTCAAGATACACGTTTTTCAAACCTGTTAGCTCCTCCAAAATTCGCGCTGTTGCTGCATCAATATCTTCATCCGGATAGACAAAATCTCCAGGCAAAGCCCACATATTCACATAAGGTTCTGCTCCCCGTTTTATGAGCAACACCTTCAAATCTGCTTCATCAAAACCGAATATCACATTGTCCACGGTGACCGCGGTTTTAAAAAATTCATGTGAAAACTGAGCCATATGTGAATTAAATTAAGTCGATTTTTCGTTAACAATTTTCATTTTGTCTAATTTAGAGTGTAAAACTACAACTAAACATTGGTTAAACAAAATAATTAAAGGGCTTTGTGTCAAATTCACATCAAGTAATAACCACAGAATTTTATTCCAAAATGCAAATATTTTTATCTTAACACAAAATATTCGTTTATTCATTTCCGATACAGCCGAATAATAAATTGTTTGAATAAACTAAGCCAAGATTCGCCGAAAGCTATTATCTGGTCTGACACAATTTTACTTTGTTGTTCAACTCGTGAAGAGCCTGTTTGGAAGTACCGCTGTAAGTTCGACGATGATAGTTTTCAACCAAGTAAATAAAGGCGGCGTTGGCTTTCGGTGATGGCATTTTTGAGGCAAAATAATCGGTCAGCCACTTCAAAGTAAATTGATAATATTGAATATTGACTTTCGCTCTGGCAAGTAATATATCACAATGGCGTTGGGTGTCGTCAGGGGTTTGCGTTGTTGTATTGAGGACAAAATTTTGTAATCGATTAAGATATACCCGCGACCTCAACAATCGAGTATCAACAAAATCAAAATCATCCCAGTATTTTTTCTCATTAATTGGATAAGTCACAAGGTTGGTCTTCAACATTTGGGTAAAAAACATATTGTAGTATTTTTGCATATATTGTCTTCTAAGATATCCCAAAGACTGATTTTTTCGGTAAAACTGCTTAATATCTTCATCCGAAATTGTTTTTGCGGACGTTGTTATTCGAGTAATCTCTTTCTCAATTTTCCGGGCTGATTTCAAATAGTCAAAATAGTATTTATTTTCATCAGAGCGGATGACTTCAACACTATCTATCAGGTCGTGAAAATCGGTTTTTATGGTAAAATCTTTCCAACCATTGACGATAAATTCCAAAATTGGACTCTTTGAGTCAACAATTTTACCCCCCTCAGTATAAGCAACAAAATATAAGCCATTAGGAAGATACTTTTTTCGATTGAAGCGCATAAAGCCAGTCGATGCATCAACATTAGACGAATCTATGATGTAGGCAACATCACCATAGTAATATCCAAGCCCAATTTTCGGTATTTTTAAACCTTTGATGACAATTTTTATATCATAATAAGAACTGTCCACTTGGGCATGGAGGGTTTGGGATAAAAAAAAGATAAAAGTTAAAGTTGTAAAAATTCGATTTGTCCTCATAGTTATGGTATTATTATTTTCAAGCTTTTTAACGTCAAAATGATAAGCATTTTGTCGAAAAGTATATCATCAAAAACGCAAAAAGGTAAATAGTGCAACGAATGTCGAATTTTTCGGTCAAATTAACAAAGGTATTTTTCATTTAATTCATAATTAAAATGCATAAAAAAGCTATCCTTCGGTGAAATTTGGTCGCTGAATAATGCTTTTAATAATAATTACCACAATAAGCACTCTTTTATGAAACGACATTTATCTTTGTCAAAATTTTTTAACATTGGAAAAAACTCTAACTCAATACGACGCTGTGACGGCAAAATGCCGCAAATTGTTTATTACAAAAACAAAAGACTACGGAACCGCTTGGCGTATTTTACGGCCTTCTTCATTGACAGACCAATTACTCATTAAAGCTCGCCGGATTCGGCAAATTGAAGAATCGGGCGAACAATTGGTGGAAGATAAAGTGGATGATGAATACATGGGTTTAGTCAATTATAGCGTTATGGCTCTTATTCAATTGGTTTTGCCAACAGAAGCCCCTTTGGAACTCCCCCCTCAGTATGCTACCGAATTATATGATACAACTATTACTGAAGTACGCGCTTTGATGATTCGCAAAAATACGGATTATGGTGAAGTTTGGCGCGATATGCGGCGTTCGAGTCTGACAGACTTGATTCTGATGAAATTGCTTCGGGTGAAACAAATTGAAGATAATGCGGGTAAAACCATCGTATCGGAAGGCTTAGAAGCCAATTATCAGGATATAATCAATTATGCCATTTTCGCTTTGATCAAAATAAGTGAAGAACACAATGGATAATATGGTAAGCTTATATTTCACCTTATTAACACAACAAAATTAGAATATGACTATCTGGAATTTACTCATTGGATTTGCCATTGGCGGTGGCATTCTTACTGCCATCACGGGATTATTTTTAAAAGCCCATAAAAATTGGTTGCTGACTTTTTTACAAAATTTCACTGGCGTCTGGTTCATTTTTTCAGGGGCTGTTAAAGCCGTTGACCCATGGGGAACCGCTTTCAAAATGCAACAATATTTCGGAGAGTTTGAGAGTACTTTCAAAGAAACAGCCGTAAAATTCATTGCCCCGGTGTTTCCGTGGTTAGCTGAATATTCGAAAGGATTTTCCATTTTTATGATTACTTTAGAAATCATTATTGGTGTGATGCTGATTTTAGGGCATAAATCCAAACTCACTTCGTGGCTTTTCCTGATTATCATGGCATTTTTTACCGTTTTGACAGGTTACACGCATTTTACGGCATATGTGCCTGATGGGGTGAATTTCTTTGAATTCTCAAAATGGGGCGAATATGTGGAAACGAATATGAAAGTAACCGATTGCGGATGTTTCGGCGATTTTCTGAAACTCAGCCCCACTACTTCATTTTATAAGGACATTGCTTTAATGCCGGTGGCGTTGCTTTTCGTTTGGCGACACAAGGATTTCCATGTTCTTTTTACTAATACTACTCGAAACATTCTTATTGGTTTGACGCTGATTTTGACCTTGGTTTTCTGTTTTTACAATTCTGAAATGAATGAACCTATTTTTGATTTCCGCCCATTTAAAAACGGTGTGAATATTCGTGAGCAGAAAAAAGCGGAAGAAGATGCCGCTTCGGGGGTAAATATTACAGATTGGATTTTAAAAAATGAACAAACCGGAGAAGAGAAAACACTGACCAACAAATTCTACATGGAGGAAAAAGGGTATGAACAATACAAAAAAGACAATGGCTGGCATGTCATGAAACAGGTAAAAACCGAGCCTTTAGTCCCTCACACTAAAATTAGCGAATTTGGTATTAATGATATGGGAGGTAATGATGCCACTGAGCAACTTTTGAATGAGCCGAATTACACATTCATAGTGGTCAGCTGGAAAATGAAATCGGAAATTTTGAAAAAAACGATTACTATTCCGGATTCTATTTTCAGAATGGATACTATAAAAATGATCGTAGCCGGCAAAGATACTTTTGAATTGAAAAAAGTATTTGACAGATTGGGACAACGGGAAGAAGTTTTTAAATCATTCAAATTCAATGAAGATTACAGAAACATCTTTACTTCCAAAATAAACCCGCTTTTGGAAAAAGCTGAAAAAGCCGGTTATAAAATCGCTGCTTTAGTGCCTTACTCAGAACCAAAAAAAATAGAAGATTTTAGACATGACGCACAAGCAGCTTACCCATTCTACACTGCCGACGATTTGTTAATAAAAACCATGATGCGGTCAAATCCGGGTCTATTTTTGTTGAAAAATGGTCTTATAGTGCATAAATGGCATATTAAACAATTACCTAATTTTGAAGCCATCCAAAGAGAATACATCAAATAGAACTATAAAAAATAACCTAAATAAGATATTTTTTAAAAAAAATAAGAAAAAAATGGTATATTAAATGAGGGTTTTTCAAAATTAACTCTTATATTTGCCACATACATTGTTAGAGTATGATGACTCCATCATATCGTGTTTAAGCTACGTCGTTGTTTGCCGGTTCTTCCAAAGAGGAACCGGCTTTTTCTTTTTTAGATACGGCGTTTGAAGGCTATTTATCCATAAATTTTTGGTAAAAAAAAAGCGCATATTGCTTAACACAATACACGCCAATATTCTATTTGTTAACCTTAAAAATAGTAGCCCTAAGATATAAATAATTTTTCAAATGTCAAAATTTTATCTAAAAAATATTAATAATTTTTAAAAAAATGCATGAATATTTTTTTAAAACTTTTAGTTCATAAATTGTTCTTCAAATAAACATGTATCTTTACGCTCTGAATCTTAGAAATAAAGTTATTTGAATGCTTTCAAGAAGAAATATTCGTATAAAAGTCATGCAATTGCTCTACGCGAAAAGTAGAGACTCTGAGGTCAATTTGAGCAGCCTCCTACAACGTTACCAAAATTATGGCAAACGTACTTTTGAGTTGTATCTTTTCAATCTTCATCAACTTTTTGAAGTGGCTCATTATTCCGTGAAAGATGAAGTCGCACGGCGCGCTAAGTTGTTACCTTCTGAAGCAGACAAAAAATTCACCCCTAAATTATATCGAAACGAGCTTCTGAATAAATTCTTTGAATCCGGTCGATATGATAAAGCGATAAAAAAATACCTGATTGCCGGTCGTATTGATGAAGATGCTATCAGGCTTTATTATCAAAAATTTCTTGAAACGCCAGCTTATCAACAATTTCTTGCCGGAGACAATAATTCATTGGATAGCCATCGCCAAATTTTGATGGATTTGTATAAATTCCTTTATACCAGCGAATCTTTCTATGAACAGATGGAAGATTTTTCACCTTCTTGGATTGATGATGATACGCTGATTATTGGCGCTACTAAAAAAACGTTGAAAGCTCTTCCCTCCGATGCTGAGTTTTTTGATGAGTTTTCGGACGAAGATCATTTAACTGTGGAGTTTGGCGAACAATTACTCACAAAAACCTACAAAAACAACGATGCGCTTCTTGAAGACATTAAACCTTTATTGAAAAACTGGGATGCCGAACGGGTTGCGACTATTGACATGATTTCTATGAAAATGGCATTGTGTGAATTGCTTTATTTCCCAACAATTCCGACAAAAGTGACCATCAATGAATATGTGGACGTTTCGAAAATGTATTCAACCGACAAAAGCAAAGAATTTGTGAATGGAATCCTTGATAAAATGATGAAACAACTCAAAGACGAAGGCAGAATTGTTAAAGAAGGCAGAGGACTTGTTGAATAATCAGGGAACATGCATAAAAAACGCTCATTTGAAAAGGTTTCAAATGAGCGTTTTTTATGATCAAATCGCATACAATTTATGAGCCTACGGATTCAAATTGTAAACGAGCTAAACTTGCATACAAGCCGTCTTCCATTTCAGATAATTCATCGTGTGTGCCTTCTTCTACCACTCTACCACCGTCAATCACACATATTTTATCCACTTCCCGCACAGTTGCTAACCGATGAGCAATGATAATACTTGTTCTGCCTTGCATCAATTTATTTAAGGCATCCTGAACCACTTTTTCACTTTCCGCATCCAAAGAACTGGTTGCTTCATCTAACAATAAAATAGATGGATTGCGTAAAATCGCCCGCGCAATCGCTATACGCTGTCGCTGACCTCCACTTAATTTTATGCCTCGTTCTCCCACAATAGTTTCTAAACCTTCCGGAAACTGGCTGATGAACTCCCAAGAATTGGATTGACGAGCCGCTTCAATGATTTCCTCCTCTGTGGCGTCCGGTTTTCCGTATAGAATATTTTCACGGATAGTGCCACCGAATAAAAGTACTTCTTGCGGTACGATAGCCATATTTTGACGATAATTGGTGATATCAAAATCATTGAGATTTTTACCATCTACCAATACTTGCCCTTCGGTGAGGTTATAAAATTTGAGAATCAATTGCACAATGGTAGATTTGCCCGCGCCGCTGGGCCCCACCAAAGCTACTTTTTGACCGGATTTGACCGTCAAATTGACCCCCCTCAGTACTTCTACATCTTCGCGAGTCGGATATCTGAAATGTACATCTTTAAACTCAATATCGCCTTTTAAACGGCGTTGCGGCAGTACCGGTAAAGCTTTTACTTCAACCTCACTCTCAGAACCTAATATTTCTCTCAGGCGTTCAGTTGCGCCGATAGCGCCCACTATTTCCGAATAAAAGTTACCCAAACCGGCAATCGCCCCGCCGATAATAGCCGTATAAGTAAAAAACATAATTAATTCACCCGCCGTAATTTCGTTTTTTTGCAACATAGTTGCGCCCTCCCAAAGCACAAAAAACAAGCCGCCAAAAAGTACCACTATAATAAAAGTAGCGAAAACTGCCCGCCATTTGGCAAATTTAAGGGATGTAACAACCGATTTTTGATTCGCTTTACTGTATCGTGACACTTCAAACCATTCATTTGTAAACGCTTTGACGGCATTGATGGCTTGTATGGTTTCATTCAAAACGATGTTGGTATCAGCTATCTGGGTTTGACGTTCTTTCGACATTTTGCGGATAAAACGCCCAAAAACCATAGCGCCTACCACTATGAACGGAAAAGTCGCCAGCATGATTAACGCTAATTTCCAAGTTGTCAGCGATAAGATTAAAATACCCGAAATAAGAATAATGACCTGTCTGATAAACTCTGCCAATGTAACGGAGAATGTATTATAAAGCCTCTCAACATCTGAGTTTAACCGACTAACTAATTCTCCTACTCTTGTCTTTTCAAAAAAAGTAATGGGAAGTGAAACCAATTTACTATATAAAGCCTGCCGAACATCCGCAATGCCTTTTTCACTCACATTAGCGAATAGCATAACCCTAAAGTATGAAATAACGCCTTGAATAATTAATATGATAGCCATCAACCAGCCGATGTCGGCTAAACTCATAGAATAATGAATGGTGCGTGCACCTAAACTCATCGTAAAGTCTGTTTTCCCTTGCGCAATATCCACAATTCTACCTGACAAAAAAGGAAAAATCATAAAAGTAGTAGTAGAAAAAAATAGTAAAATCAAACCCACAGCAAAAGACCATCGATAGGGTTTTACAAACTGAAATATTTGTAGCGCAGCTCTAATTGATTCACGGGTTACCTTAGGCTTTGGTGCATTGTCGTCGTAATCATATCGTCCTTTTGCCATAATGTTCGAATTAAAATTTATTTTAAATAATGAAATGCAAATTTAGTTAAAAAGTTCATATCCATCGCTTTCTATTTGTTATACAACCTTGTCAGACGTTTGTAGCAACATTATATTTTTAATGTCCTAAATTATACCCCAAAAAGGTTGAAAATCACCCATATTACAATAACAACTAATTTTTTTTGCAGTTACATTAGGGTCGTTTTACCACAATTTCAAAAAAAATGAAAAATAATTGCAAACATATAGAAATCTATATATTTTCAATTATTTTTGAGCGGTGAAAAAATACCGGTCTGTAATAGTAAAAAATGAACAAATAAAAATCCAAATTATGAAAAAAATACTTGTAGCCAATAGAGGTGAAATAGCTTTGAGGGTGATGAAAACGGCTCGCCGCATGGGTATCCAAACCGTTGCCGGTTATTCAGAAGCGGATAGAAACGCACCGCATGTTCGTTTTGCGGATGAAGCTATTTTGTTAGGACCCGCCCCCTCCAATCAATCCTATCTTTTAGGAGAAAAAATAATCCAATTGGCGAAAGAATTGGGAGTTGACGGCATTCACCCGGGTTATGGTTTTTTGAGTGAAAATGCAAGTTTTTCAAAAGCTGTAAAGGATGCAGGAATGACATTTATTGGCCCCAGCCCGTATTCAATAGAAATCATGGGGTCAAAATTAGGCGCAAAAGAGGCTGTCAAAAAATATAACATCCCAATGGTGCCAGGTACTGAGGGAGCCATCTCAGACATTGTAGAAGCAAAAATAATAGCCGAAGAGATTGGCTATCCGATACTCATAAAAGCGTCAGCCGGTGGCGGTGGTAAAGGTATGCGGATTGTTGATAATGAAGCAGAGTTTGAGGAGCAAATGCATAGAGCGGTGAGTGAAGCCATTTCCGCATTTGGCGACGGGTCGGTTTTTATTGAAAAATACGTGGGTTCTCCCCGCCACATCGAAATTCAAGTATTATCCGATAACTTTGGCAATACCGTTTATCTTTTTGAACGGGAATGTAGTATCCAAAGGCGCCATCAAAAAGTGGTTGAAGAAGCCCCTTCAAGCTGCTTGACTCCCGAAATACGTAAAAAAATGGGCGAAGACGCCGTAAAAGTGGCGAATGCCTGTCAATATTCGGGTGCCGGAACAGTTGAGTTTCTCGTTGACGAAAATTTGAATTATTACTTTCTTGAAATGAATACCCGCTTGCAGGTGGAACATCCTGTGACGGAATGGATTACCGGTCTCGATTTGGTGGAGCACCAAATTCGGGTTGCCAGAGGTGAAAAATTAGCTTTCAAGCAAGAAGATTTATCTATCCATGGACATTCCATCGAATTGCGCGTTTGTGCCGAAGACCCAACCAATAATTTCCTGCCAAGTGTTGGTTTATTGAGCCGCTATCGTCCCCCCCTCAGTATGGAGCATGTGAGAGTTGATGATGGATACGAAGAAGGGATGGAAATTCCGATATATTATGACCCTTTGATTGCCAAATTGGTTGTTTGGGGTGCTACTCGCGATGAAGCAATTCGCCGTTTGATAGATGCAATTGACCATTACGAAATAGAAGGTGTTTCAACAACCCTGCAATTCGGTAAGTTTGTATTACAACATGAAGCTTTCACTTCCGGCAAGTTTGACACCCATTTTGTGAAACATTATTTCACTCCTGATTCTTTACAGCAACAGGATGAAGCTGAAATCGCTGCCGCCTTGGCTTTGAAAACATATTTAACGCATAAAGATCTTTTGATTATTCCTGAATATCACAATACCGAATGGTATTCCAAAAGATGAAATTTACCAATGAATGATGAATTTTATAATTCATCATTCATCAATTATTTCACTACATTTTTATATCATTCACACTTACAGGCTGGCCATTTTCATCTAAAACGGGAGCTGCTTGACTTCCCGAAGAACCTGCTACCGGCGCTGAGGTTTGCGTTGATTCAGTCGAATTGCCCTCTTCATCAATTTTTAAAAGACTGAGGAAATACCGTTCAGAAAATCCGCAAAGAAAAGCGATGAGTAAATAAGCACCTGCATTTTTGATTTCAACACCTGAAATAATATCCCATGTGATTAAGGCAGTGATAAACATGGCAAAAATAGCGCCTATGATGGGGCGCAATTTAAATTGTATCACACTTTCTTTAAACTCCCCAATGGTAACCCGCGTCCGACGTACCTGAAGCAAACCACTTAGAAAAGCCCCAATAGCACCAACAACGCCGATGGCTCCCAATCCTAACCATTGACGGATTCCGCCAATTTTGTCATTACTGAGAATAGAATCTTTAAATAGAGCCGTATCACTTTTCATAACAATGGGTAAGACTACCATTATAATCACAATACCGACAATTCCCCACCGAATCAGCATTTCTAAACGCTCAATTTGCAAACCATTGTTCAATTGAATCGTTTGATTTTCTTCATTTTGCATTTGTTTAGCCTTATCCAAAGCCGCTCGAAGCCCGCCTAAGGTCTGATTGGGACGATTGATTTCAGATTCAAGATAATTTCCCCAAGGGTTATTTGCGGATTTGAGTTGAGTCGCTAAAGCTATAGCTTGTGAGTTCGCCACATGTGGCGGATAAAGCCAAACCATATATTGATCTGTTAAATCTAATAAATTGCTCACATCAAGGGGGTCACAATTGTCATTTTCCAAAGCCTGTCGGGCAGATTCAAGAAAAGAAATTATTCGACGAGCCGTAACTTTGTCAACATAGTTGGTATTAAAATAATTATTTAAAACTGTCCTAAAATCTCCTTCCAAACGAGTATATCGCCATTTTAGAGCATTTTTGACGTATTCTTCATAATTTTTTTCTAAAATTTTGCCATCGGGTCGAGTAACTGTGAACCATTTGGGTTGAGGCCAGCCTGATTCTATTAGCCACGGTGATAAGTCCTCAGATACAATATCTGCCGGAATATCCTCTGGATCAATACCGATTGCTCTGTGTTGTGATTCCGGTTCGTTTTCTTTTTTTGATTTTGACTTTACGATGCCCATTTTTTTGAAATTTGGTTAAATTATAACTATAATGTCTGTTAAAATCTGTTTTGCGAATATTGTATGGTATTTCCTTAATAATGCTCCAAATTTATTGTATTTTATTTGTAAAAGGACAGGCGTGAGCATGTTTTTATCATAAAAATAACTCAACCATGAAAAATTCAGGCATATTTATCTTGAAAATAATTTCAATATCAACCATATTTCAATATTTTCAATCTTTTTTGAAAATTGTCTAAACTTTTTAGTCCATTTTCGCATTATAATTCAGATATTTGTGATGTACAATAAAACTAACACATTCCTACTCATGCAAGAAATCATCAAAAAAGCACATTTGATAATTTATCGAATCCGACAACGCGGTTTGGAGGTTTTCCTCGTCAATCACGATATTGAAGGTGAAGACTGGCATTTGCCTCAAGCGCCTATGCAACAAATGAAAAAAGATGCGATTGAACTTGACCCCGTCAACAAAGATGGAGAAGAATTTCAGGCATATGCGGTTGAAGGTGATTGGCACGACATACCTTCGTTGAAAGGCTTGATAAAGCAGGATGTGAAATTTGTTGCAGATAAAGTATTTGAAGAATTGGAAAAACACGGTACTTATTTCGCGGTAAAAGACGCTTTCAAAAAAGTAATGCCACAACAATACGTTTTTTTGAAAGAATTGAAAGAAATCATTTCTGAGAAAAACTCTGTTAAAGACTTATAGATATCATAAATATACAAATAATAAAAAGCGTAAAATATTGTTAAACAGTATTTTACGCTTTTTTTAATTGTCTATATGTCATTTTAATCTCAGACTTTCGACATAAGCCACATAATCTTTTATCGCATACTTGGCATCATCCAAACGCTTTTCATACTGAGGGGTCATAATCGAATGAATTTTTATGAAGTTGGGCAATGTTACGTCAAAAAAATGATACGTTTGCATTTGCTTTTCAATTGTTTCATCTGCTTGTTTCACTGTGGCTTGTTTCAACTGACCTTTGGCGGCTTCATAATAAGCGGGAACATTTTCCAATTTAGTGAAAAGGATTTGTAAACGATTTTGAGGCGTATCAAACGAGGCGTTTAAAATGCGTTGGAAACCATATTGCACATTATATATAACAGGATTTATTTGATATTCACTCAAATATATTTTTATATTTTTTAGTATGTTTTGAATTTTTGATATGTCTTTTAATGTTTTAGATAAAGCACTTTGGCTCTCTAAGTCATTTACGTCAATAGTTTTAAATGCATCAAATTCTGATGTAAATTTATGATAAAAAAAACGGACTGAATCTACCGTTTTGGGCGTAGGAATATTCATATGTGATAATTGTATATTGCCTATACTGAGGGGGGTCTCGTCCGGGAACAATTCAGCATATTCTTTGACAAATCCGGCAGCCAACACATTAAAATCTTTTTCATCTTGAAAACTACACGAAAAAACGGAAAAATAGAGCGTAATGAAGAGTATTCTTTTAAACATGAATTACAGGTTTTTAATTTATCAATAGTGTTTTACCTTTGCGCCCATCTCATTGTATTCAATAGTACAAAGTAAAAAAAATCATCAAATATTATTCGCCACAAAATAAGTAGATTTTATGAAAGCAATAGCGGAAACTCATTTTCATTTGCCCAATCAAACGGCATTTTATCGCGGAAAAGTGCGCGATGTATATACTGTCGGCGACAAAATGGTGATGGTGGCAACTGATCGCATCTCAGCATTCGATTTTATACTTCCCAGACCCATTCCTTATAAAGGACAAGTTTTGAACCAAATTGCTGCCCATTTTTTAGCTGCCACAAAAGAGATTTGTCCTAATTGGCTGATTTCAACTCCTGATCCTAATGTTGCTATTGGTTATGCATGTGAAACCTTTAAAGTTGAAATGGTTATTCGTGGTTATTTGACCGGTCATTCGTGGCGAACCTATTCTACCGGCGAGCGCCTGCTTTGTGGTGTCAGAATGCCAGATGGCTTGCGCGAAAATGATCCTTTCCCAGAACCCATCATCACGCCTACCACTAAAGCATCCGAGGGCCATGATATGGATATTTCACGAGAAGAAATTTTAGCTCAAAATATTGTTTCGGAGCAAGATTATCTGCAGATTGAGGCTTATACACGGGCATTGTTTAAGCGAGGTACCGAATTGGCTGCTCAACAAGGTCTGATTTTGTTGGACACTAAATACGAATTCGGGAAAAAAAACGGGCAAATTGTGGTTATTGACGAAATTCATACGCCCGATTCTTCAAGATATTTTTATACTGAGGGGTATCCCGAAAGACAACAAAAAGGTGAAAAACAACGTCAACTCTCTAAAGAGTTTGTCCGCGAATGGCTTATGGCAAATGGTTTTCAAGGAAAACAAGGTCAAAACATGCCTGAAATGCCTGATGAATTCGTCAATTCAATTACCGACAGATATGTAGAATTATACGAAAAAGTCACCGGAAAAACATTTATCAAAGCTAATGATAAGCATATTTTAGACCGTATTGAAAACAATATTGTTAAAGCTTTAGGAGAATTTTAAGACACACAGAGTTTAATACATAACGTCCTTTAAGGAGTTGTTAAAAAAAGGCGCAAACAGCTTGAAGCTCATTTGCGCCTTTTTTTTAAAGCGTATTGCGTAATAGCATTTTGTGAATCAAAATCATTGTTTAACAAAATCCAGAGAAGCCGAATTCATGCAATATCTCAAACCCGTCGGATTGGGCCCGTCATCGAAAACATGACCCAAATGCCCATCACATCTGGCACATACAACCTCTGTCCTTTTCATTCCATAGCTAATATCAGTGTGCTCAATAACGTGTGATTTTTTAATAGGTTGATAGAAAGAAGGCCAACCTGTGCCTGATTCAAATTTGGTTTCACTGCTGAAAAGTGACAAACCACAGCCTGCGCAATTGTAAATCCCTTTTTCGTGATTGACATGATATTTACCCGTAAAAGCCCGCTCCGTACCGGCTTCTCTGAGCACATTATAAGCTTGACTACCCAACTGCTTTTTCCATTCAGCATCCGATTTGACAACTTTTTTAATGGTATCCCCATCTGCTAAATACAGGCTATCCTTAGGTAAGGACGCACTTTGTGAAGGTTGAGAAGTGGTGGCATTGCAAGCCAAAATGATTGTAAAAACTAAAAAAATGAGAGTCTTCATGTGAAAAAATCAAAATTTGATGAAATATATTTTTTACTCAATACAAAGGTCAATCTAAAAAATCACAGAATCCTCACGGAAAAAATCAAATAAAAAGGCATAAAATGCAGTCAGTCATATTTGAAGAAATTGCCAGAGTGGCTCATCAAAGTCAACCGCTCATTCAGTTGTAAAGTTTTTTGTCATTTCTGACGTTGTATCCATCTATCATCTTCTTTTTGGGCTATTTGCACAATTTTGCGCATAAAACGCATAACACTCAGAAAGAACAAATAACCAAAAGTGAGAACCATAAAAATCCATTTAAAAGAACCGGCTTCAGTTATGGTCATTGATGAAAAAACATAAGCAAAAAAACCACTTGATACCATTAAGGCAGTATAGCAAAGGGTTGAGCGCGTCCAATATTGATTCATATCTTTGACTGAAAGACTAATAATACTATTGAATATGCCAAAAAACAGGATGGCTGTTCCGGCGATAATCCAAAAGACGCGATTGCCCATTACTACCGAACCAGCCAGAATAATCAATTTAGCAATCAACATCATAATCAAAACCCCAATGACAACAACTACGGATTGTATGATAGGGTTTTGTGTTTTTTCCATAAAACTGGTCTGGTCAAGTTTCATTATTAAGGTTTTAGGCAAATTAAAGCGGAATAATAATTTCAAGTGCAAAAATAACTCATTTATAACAAGCACAGTAAAGTATTGTTTAAAATAAAAATAACAAAAAAAGCGAATGGATATTGGTAAACCATTTTAAGTATGAATAACATATTTTTATATGCATATTTGAAAAATAAATATTAATTACGCCTATTGATTTTGATTGTAAAAAGGCTTTTCTTTGCATAAGCAAATAATATATTTGTTACGTTTTTCAACTGTAATCGCATAATCATTACATTTTCTTAACAACAACAAACAAAAAGCTGTGCTATGGACAATTTTTTACTGACTAATCGCTCATGGGGGCGATTGGAAGCTGTTTCATTTAAGCATTTTTTAATGCTGATAATTACCAGCTTATTCTCCCTCGCCCAAATCAACGCTCAAGTAAGCGTTTCAATCACCAAAGATGACCCAAGCTGTAATGGCTTTACAAACGGCAGTGCCACCGCTACTGCCAGTGGAGGAACTGCCCCTTATACTTATTTATGGAGTAACGGAGCTTCGAGTAGTAGTATAACAGGAGTAGGTAGTGGTACTTATAGTGTCACTGCGACAGACGCTACTGGTAAAACCGGCAATGCCAGTACAACCATTGCTAATCCGTCGCCCATAAGTGTTAGCGTCAATTTTGCGGCTATCTGTACGAGTGGAAGTGTCACTGCAAGTGCCTCAGGCGGTTCTGGTGGCTACACTTTCAATTGGGGTGGTGGATTGGTAGGTGCAACTCAAAATTTAGCAAAAGGAGGTTATAACCTCACCGTCACAGACTCTAAAGGATGTGCGGCAACGAAATTTGTTTATGTCCCCGGGGCTTTCAGCATCAACCTTAAAGTAGGCGAGTTACAATGTTTCGGAGATTGTGATGCGGCAATTGACGCTTTACCCATTAATGGAACAGCTCCTTTCACGTATTTATGGAATACCGGTTCAACGACTCAGTCAATAGTGGGTATTCCTTCAGGTACGTACAGTGTGACGGTAACTGATGCCAATGGTTGTACTGCTTCTGCGACTGGAACGGTCATCAACCCTCCTCAAATTAACATTACGACTACCATTAACTCGCCTTCTTGTGGAGGTGGCGCCAATGGTTCTGCAACAGCCAATGCGTCCGGTGGCAAACCACCCTATACATATGCATGGAGTAATGGACAAACTACTGCCACAGCAACAGGCTTAAATGTCGGTACTTACAAAGTAACGGTAATTGATGCTAACAATTGTCGCAAAGAAGCAAGTGTTAACGTATTGTCGAGTGCGAGTTTCACGGTTGTTGTCGTCAAAACTGACGCTACTTGTGCTGCTACTAATGGCTCAGCAACAGCCAACGTGTCTGGCAGTTCCGGCACTCTAACGTACAAATGGAGTACGGGTGCTACCACTCAAACAATCAATAATATTGGTGCCGGTAATTACAGTGTAACGGTTACCGATGGCAGCGGATGTTCTGCTTCAGCCTCCACAACGGTCAATGCAGCTGGCTCACTGGCAATTTCTGTTTCAAAAACAGACGCTGCTTGTGGCATTGCCAATGGTACTGCAACGGCGACAGTTACAGCGGGTACTGCTCCTTTTACTTATAATTGGAGTAATGCTAAAACCACTGCTACTATCACGTTATTAGGCGCAGGAACTTATAGTGTTACTGTAACGGATGCCAATGGTTGTACAGCTATTGGTTCAGTGACTGTTATTCAAACAAGCTCCTTTGATATCAATATTGATTCAAGAAATGTCAGTTGCTTCGGAGGCAACAATGGACAGGCTACTGCTATGGTGATGGGCGGATCTGCTCCTTATACCTACAATTGGAGCAATAGTGTTACCACTGCTTTGAATATTAATTTAGCAGCCGGCACTTATGGCGTTACTGTTACAGATGCTGCGGGTTGTACCAGTTCCAAATCTGTCACAATCACTCAACCGGCTGCACTTTCTGCCACTGCTTCTTCTACGGGTACGTCTTGCGGCAATAACAGCAGTGGCTCTGCTTCGGTGGTCGCATCCGGTGGAACGGTCCCTTATACATATCTTTGGAATAATGGCGCAACAACAGCCAGTATCTCAGGGCTTGCAGCGGGCTCTTATACAGTCACTGTCACTGATAAAAATAATTGTACGGCAACAGCTACTACTACTGTCAGTTCATCCGGCAATCTTAGTGTCAGTGCAACTAGTGTACAATCTGCTTGCGGCACAAACAATGGTAGCGCCACTGCTACAATAACAGGTGGTACAGCTCCATTTACTTATGCTTGGAGCAACGGCGGTAATACCGCTACAATCTCTAACCTTGGTGTTGGTATTTATACCGTTACAGTCACTGATAAAAATGGCTGTTCAGGTTCTACTTCTGTCACAATTACCGCAGCACCACCCTTTGCACTTATCATTACAGCCAACAATGCAAGCTGTTTCGGTACAGCTACAGGTAATGCAACGGCTTCAGTAGAAGGTGGAACAGCTCCTTATTCTTATGCTTGGAGTAATGGCGTTAATACAGCTGCAATAACTAATTTGGCGGTCGGCACTTACACTGTAACTGCTACCGATTCAAGAGGTTGTAAAATCATTCAATCTGTCACCATTAATCAACCCACTCAAGTGGTAGCCACCGCAACCGGAGGTAACACATCTTGCGGTGCAACAAATAATGGTTCTGCTTCAGTATCTGCTACGGGTGGAACAGCTCCTTACACCTATCTCTGGAGTAACGGTGCTACTACTGCCAGTATTTCAAATCTTACGGTTGGTAGTTATTCCGTAACTGTTACGGATAGTAAAGGTTGTACAGGCACATCAACGGCAACAGTTGGTGCATCTGCTAACTTAACAGTGAGTGTTTCCGGTGTAAAATCTGCTTGCGGAACGAATAATGGAAGCGCAACTGCTATTGTTTCCGGTGGAACGGCTCCATTTATTTACGCTTGGAGCAACGGTGGTAATACTGCAACCGTTACAAATCTGAATGTTGGCACTTATACGGTAACTGTAACCGACAAAAATAATTGTTCAGGTACAAGTTCAGTGACTATCACAGAAGCTCCACCGTTTGCCTTAGTGATTACGGCTAACAACATTAGTTGTAATGGACGCACTGACGGTAATGCAACAGCCTCCATCCTAAGTGGTACAGCACCTTATTCTTATGTTTGGAGTAATGGAGCAACCACTGCGGGCATCAGTAATCTATCAGCTGGATCTTATACAGTCACGGCAACTGATGCTAATGGTTGTAAAATCATTCAATCTGTAACAATCAATCAGCCGGCTAAAATTACTCTTACGCTTAGTTCTACACCCGCAAGTTGCCTTGCCTCTGGGACTGCTACTGCTACTGTTTCCGGCGGTACGCCTCCTTTCACTTATGCTTGGAGCAATGGTGCTACAACAGCAACGATATCCAATATTGTTGCCGGCTCTTATAGTGTGACCGTAACGGACATAAAAGGCTGTCAAGCCAATGGACTGGTAACAGTGGGTTCCAATTCTTCATCCAACATATCATGTTCCGTCAGTATTATTAAACAAATATCCGCTATCAATGTTAATGATGGCGAAATTAAGGTTACAGTGGCTAACGGTGCTGCGCCATATCAATATTTATGGAGCAATGGTAAAACAACTTCCCTCGTTACCGGATTGGCTGCTGGCACTTATACTGTAACTGTAACTGACAATTTCGGTTGTAAGACTACCTGCTCTATTAATCTACCCGCATCACTTTGTGATCCGATTATCAACCCGGGGATGATCATGGGCGATGAAGATTTCTGTCCGGGTCAGTATATTTCACCAATATTGGAAGGTGCTCCGGCTTCAGGAGGTTCAGGAGTCATTGAATATTTGTGGATGTACTCAACAAGCACGAGTAGTTTTAATCCAGCTACTTGGCGAGTAATTGATGGTGAAACCGGTAAAGATCTGCGGAATATTCCTACAATCACAAGCACATCCTACTTTATCCGGTGTATTCGCAGAAAAGGTTGTGATAACTATCAGGAATCTAATGTTGTCACTAAAAAAGTCAAATCGTCAGCAGCTATTACAAGAGGACCTTTTTCTGCTTGTGTGGGCAGTGAAATCACTTTCGAAGCAGGCGAATTATCAAACGCTCCGACGGCAATTTATGCTTGGTATTTTGAAGGCGCTAATATCAGTTATCTGACTTCAAGAATTGCTAAAATTAAGTTTACATCAACCGGTACAAAGAAAGTGACGCTTGAAGTTTATAATTTGGGTTGCAGAACAACCGTTACCCGCAATGTAGATGTTTCTTCTTGTATTATAGGTTCAGGTTTGATGCAAAACTTTGATGTATCAGTGGTTAATACTCATAATGTCAAGTTGGAGTGGATAACATCTGAAGAATATTTGCCGAGCAAATATGTTATAGAGAGATCATCCGATGGTAAAAATTTCACTGAGTTGGCGGACGTCAAATCGCAAAACAAAATGAAAAACATTTACCGTTTTGATGATGTTGAACCTAAAATGGGACGTGCTTTCTACCGCGTTAAACATGTTGAGGCAGATGGTGTCATTTCATATTCTGAGGCTAAAAAATCCGTTATTTACATCAACGGTGGCGATCGGGTTATGGCTTATCCTAATCCTGTAAGCAATCAATTATTCATTGAAATCCTCGATACAGAGAATTCTGAGGGAGTCATTAGTCTCTATAATCTTAACGGCACTTTAGTGAAAACACAAAAATTCACGAAAGAGCAAACGAGATACGAGATTAAAACGACAGATTTACCAATCGGCTTGTATGTAGTGAAAATAAAACAAGCAAATGGTTCTGTTGAAACCTTGAAATTTAATAAAAATTAAACTAATTTTGATAAAAATTTTGGAGAGGCTGCTTGTAAAAGTAGCCTCTTTTTTATGAAATATTAATACGCGTTCAATTATGCTTTTTTCATTTAAAGCCCCCCCCCTCAGTATTGGTGTCTTTTTAAAACGATTCTTGCCAATATCGCCGAGTTGGGTCTTTATTTTTGTACTATATTTTTTGTTCTTGATAACTGTATCAGGACAAAAAATAATCCCTTATGAATATAAGCAATTCACAATTGTTGATGGTTTGTCCGAAAATACCGTCTATAATAGCCTTCAAGATTCAAAAAACTACATGTGGTTTTTTACCTCAGCCGGTGTTTGTAGATTCGACGGGCGGCATTTTGAAAACTATAATTTTAGCCGAAATCTTGTTGACAATGAAATTTTAGGCGGATTTGAAGACTCTCAAGGGCGGATTTGGTTTAAATCTTTTAACGGAAAATTATCTTTTTTCAATCAACTCACTCAACAAATTGAAAGTGCCAAGGACAACCCCTCACTTAAAAGAACGGCTCAATCAAGTCTCATAACTTCCTTAGAAGAAGACTCGGAGCATAATATCTGGATTTCATATAATAATTCAGAATATACAATCATCAGCTCAAAAGGAGACAACACGAATAGCAATATTGGCGGCAATTTAAATATCGGTTTTTTTTTGGATGAAAAGGGAATAATAAACTCGTTTGGCTTCACTATTAAAAAATATAACGGGCAAACAAAATCGTTCGTTCCGGTCATAGAAACGGGCGCAAGACGAAATATTTTAGCCCATTCAAAAGGTATATTATATTATATTTTGAAAGATGGGGTTTATAAATATGAAAGAGGAAAAAATTCATTACTCATCAGTGCTAAGCAATACGATAACAATGAAATATTGAGTATGTCAATAGATAGAGATAATAAACTATGGCTTGGCATTTCTAAGGGTGTTTATAAATCTGATTTGACAACCGGTAATATCGAATATTATTATTTCACCGGTTCAACAGTTACTTCGGTTACCAAAGATCATGAAGGAAACTATTGGTTAACAACGTTAGGTAAAGGTATATTTCTCTTACCCACTAATTTTACGGATGTGGGAATTCTCAATAAATCCAATAGTTTATTAGAAGATGAAATTACTTCTTTAAGCTTTAGGAAAAAAGATAATTCCTTAATTATTGCCATAAAACCCAATCTTATTTATAATCGTCTTAAAAATGGAAAACTTAATTTAACGCAAATTGATACTAATAATTTTTTGAAAATTAATAAGATTACATCATATGATGATGATTTATGGTTTATCACTCAAAATACCAACCTCAATGTTGTACACAATTTTTTTGTCAAAAAACCGACTAAAATAAAACTCAAACACGGCGAAACATTAAATAATGAAGGGTATTTGACGCAATTGAAGTTTGTACCTACAGAAACTATCATACCTTTTATTGTAACAACTAAAAATATTTACGTATCAAGGGATTCTACACTGTACATTCTTTTCTATGCGATGATAAAATCGAAACTCAAAAAACCCAATCTTATCACATTTAAAACGATTTTATTATATCCCAATAGTATTATTCGAAATTATGCAATAACGGAAGATGAAGAAGGGCGGATATGGTTTGGAGGTGTCAATGGCATTGGCTATTATGAACCGAAGAAGGATACAGTCATTTTGTTAAATAATCTCATTTTTGAGAGCACTGTCAATGACATCCGTATTCTTAATAAAAATACGCTTCTTGTCAGCACTTTTGCCGCAGGCATTTACATCGTCAAAGATGAAAAAATAATGAGTCATTGGCAAGAAAAAAATGGCTTGAGCAGTAATACCATTAACTCGATTTATAAGCAAGATGATTACAATATTTGGGCAGGCACAGCAAAAGGTATTACATTGTTCAACTTTAAGGATACTTTTTACAATAAAGCAGAACTAACTTACTACGGGAGCAGAAATAATAATCCCGCTACTTTCATCAATGATTTGTTGATCATTAAAGACACCTTGTATTTGGCTACAAACGGTGGATTATATTATTTTAACATCAAAAAAATGACGGCTCAGTATAATAAAGCCATCCTTAAAATATTAAGTCCATTATTTTTTAATATCAACAAGGATGAAAATTATAAATTGCCTTATAGCCTGTTTTCGAACACCAATCAAATTAATTTTAATTTTCAGAGTATCGCCTATCTAAATGGTGAAGAAGTCAATTATCATTATCGTTTGTTTTTAAATGATGCCCTTATTCAAGAAGATTCCATTGCTCAAAAAGATAATCTTACACTTCCTTTCTCTTCTTTAGCTCCCGGCAGTTACAAATTAGAGGTTTGGTGCTGGCGAACAGACGGCTCGAAAAGTGACACACTCTCGCTTCAATTCAAAGTAAGTCCTCCTATAGTCCTAAGTTGGGGTGCCATAGCACTTTATATCATCTTAGGAGCATGGGTTTTTTATAAAATATTGCAGTTTTCGAATAGAAAAACACGATTAAGAAGAGAACTTATTTTGAGAAAGGAGGAAGAAAATGTGCGACTTGAAAAAATTGCCATTGAAACCCGTCAACAAAAATTATTGCTGGAACAAGAGTCTCTAAGAGCGCGTATAGATCCCCATTTTGTATTCAATTGTCTCAACAATATAATGTCATTTGTGTATGAAAAAAATTATGATGACCTTAAAACAAGCATTCCTCGCCTTGCTCGGTTAATCAGAATATCTCTACAATTAGGAAAACAAGATTTTATTGACATAACAAGTGAAAAAAATTATTTATATGACTATCTTGCACTCGAAAAGATGCGTTTTGAAGATAAGTTTGATTTCGAAATAATTGTCGAAAAAGATGTCCCAAGAGATAAAAAAATAATTCCACCTTTGATGTTGCAGATTTTTATTGAAAATGCAATTCGACACGGTTTTAAAAACTTGCCAAAGGATAAAATTGGTACAATAAAAATCATGTTCCGCCAAAACAAAAGTCTTGTAGAATGCGTTATTGAAGACAATGGAATAGGTATTACCTCTTCCCAAAAACTGAAAACCGGCACACATGAATCTATGGGTTTAGATATCGTCAAAAAACGTATCAGTATCCTTAATGATATTCATAATAGTCAATTTACACTTTTGATTCAGGAAAACACAGAACCAAAACAAGGCACCACTATTATCCTGTCTATACCACTCTAATATTTATCAAACTTTAGAAACTAAAAAACCATAAATAAACTATGCTTCTGAGGGCGATTATTATTGACGACGAACCAAAAAATATTAGACTGCTTAAAGCCATGCTCGCTGAATTTTTACCATCCGTACAGGTTGTTGGTAATGCTTCGAATATTGAAGATGGTGTTGTGCTGGCAAAAAGTTTGAAACCTAATTTGGTGTTTTTAGACATCAGAATATCTGAAAGTGATGAAGGTTTTCGGTTTTTTACTTATTTTAATCAACCTACTGATTTTGAAGTTGTTTTTGTTACAGCATACGAAGAATTCATTAGGCGTGCTTTCAACAATACTCCAGCTATCGGTTATTTGCTCAAACCAGTTGATCCGTCAGAATTGACTCAAGTCATATTTAAAGCGAAACAAAAGATATTAAATCAGGTATCCAAACTTATGGATGCTGAGAATTACAGTCAGTACAATGATATTATGTATTGTTACATTCAAGAAGGTTTGATTAAAATGAAACTCGTTGATAATAAAGACAAAATTAGTTCACGAACCAAATTGGAAGATTTCGAATCTGTACCTAATTTTTTTCGCATCAGCCGCCAGTTCATTGTCAACCTGAATTTCATTAAAAAAGTAATTGACATTGATGAAAACGGCGAAAAAACGAGAGGTGCAGTTGCCTTACTTTTTAATGATGAAAAACTAAACGTTTCATACAGCCGCAAACCTTCGTTTGTGAAAACTTATGAGAAACTATCGTTATCATATTGACAATGAGTCAATCATTACATAAAATCCATCCAACCCTATTACAAACACCCCCCTCAGTATATAAACTAAGGAGGGTGTTTTAAGTTAAAAAACTAAGTTTTTAAAATTTGTCTTGCATGCCCAACATTTCTACCAGCATATAATAGAAAACCGCTCTATGCTTGTGTCTGCTTGCTTTATATTTTTCACAAACACTTTTGATAGCGTCATCCAGATTTGAGCCTTCAGCCATACCCAGTTTTTTAATTAAAAAGTTGTTTTTAACTCTATCCAGTTCTACTTGATCAGAACATGAAACGAGAGAAGCATCAGCAAGGTAAATGGACGGCCCGAGTGATTTAGCAACTTTTTTTAGCAAATCTTCATTGACAGTATTCATTAAGCCATGAGAACTCAATGCGTCTTTATACTTGTCAACTGCTTCATCAAATTTACTCATACAAAGTAAGGTTTTTTAAGTTAGTTAATGGTATTTTCAAATGTCAAATCTAAAGTAAATTAAACTGATAACAAAATGTTTTGTAGAATATTAATTAATTATTTTTAGTTAGGCGCTAAAACAATCGCCAAGTATTTATTTTGTTACAAAAATAATATATTTTATTTCCTTTTTATTTTCTTCTTTTTATATCGCGGTGCCAGAAAATCATATTGAACCCGAAAGGAAATATAATAATTTCGGAAAGACGTATATTTTTCGCGTTGTAAAGCTGTATTCGGCAGTCTTGTCTTGTCTTTATTTTCATATAATTTATTCAAAGATATATTCTGTCTGAAACCAATTCCCAAATTTTCCAATATGTTGAAATTTAAACCGAATACAGCTGCAATATCATGTTTTTTATAATTTTCAGAACTGAGGTTATTAGTAGCCACAGTATCAACTAAATTCTTTTTTGTGATAAGAGTAGTAGATTTAACTAAACGGCTATAAGAAAAGCCTGCATGAACCGTCCATTGATAAAATCCCCTTTCATTATTTTTGAAATGTATGTTGAAAATTAAAGGTACTTCGGCATATTTTAGATTGATATCGGCTTTTTTTGCATCAAAAGACGCGTTACGAGCCGGTAGACAGCCTTTAGGAATATACAACATCTCGGTCATGATATCCAATTTTCTATTAATGGCGATGCCTCCTCGCAAGCCATAAGCTAAGCCTTTTCTATCGTATCCCGATTGGTGGTCGCCATCTATTTGGGACATTAATATCCCAACTGTTACCCCTGCTTTGAAAGGACTTTGAGCCGATGAAATATGAAAAGACAGGGTTAAAAAGAAAATTTTAACGCTGATAAGGAGAATTTGTATTTTCATGATGATTTTTGATGTTAACAAATTTATCAAAAATCATTGAATTGACGCCATTTTACCGGTAAAATTTTTTGAATCCCGTTTTTACACGGAACCACCCACAAATTGTTCACTCACTCCCACCCCCTCAGTATCGTAAGTTTGTTCCGGAAAAATGATAACAAAAGATATATGTTCAAACTTGTCTGAGAGTAATCGCGGTAGTCGTTCCATAATTTTGGAATAAGATAAAGCTTGTTGTCGTGCACTCACGATGAACAATAAATCGTTGCCCAAAAGTGTAGTAGAGAGGTTCTCTATGGCTTCCCAATTGTCTAACTTATTATATACCACTTGACGGATAGAGAAAGGTGCGATAATTCTTCTGAAGTCAATTGCATCTTTTTCAATGCCGTAGAATATCAATCGGCTGCCCAATTGCGATGTCAAACGATTCAATTTAGTAACCCAATGGTTGAATCCTATTTCCAACTCGGCATTCAATGGCATAACAATATGTATATTCCAAAAGGTATTGATGGGTTGTAACATCTTTGAGACGAAAACAGTCTGCGATGTATGGTGAAGAACTTGAGACATGATGTTGCCGAAGAAAAAGTCAATAGCGCTCGCTTTACCATTCCAACCGATAATCACATCACTGATAGCCAAGTCTTTGGCTGCCCGAACAATCCCTCCTGCTACGTTAAGATCCACCCGTGAGACAATTTCAACTTTAACTTCGGCTGCTGTTGCATGTTGAATGGCATTGGCGAATAATTTATCATTGACTAAAATGCGTTTTTTGGCTTCTGCATCATCGTTTACAACTGAAAGCGGATAGATAGGTTCTTCTGATTTTGGATTTTTCAAGAGGATGGCGAGGTCAATCAATTGTTGAAAATTGGCGGGATTGGCAACCGGGACAAGTATCCGCTCAACACCTTCTTTATCATCTCCAACTGACTCTAAATCTGTAATGGCTTGTTTTTTTGCGGCGCTTTCTGTTACAAAAGTAGACACCAGGCAAGTCACCAAAATGATAAAAATAGCACCGTTAAGGATACTAACATCAAATAATTTCAACTCAAAGCCGGTCAAAACAACGGCTAAAGCTACCGCAGCTTTAGAAACACTCAAACCAAACATCAATCTCCGTTCGACAACCGTATAATGAAATATTTTTTGCGCCACAAAAGCGGCTAACCATTTTCCGGTAATGGCAATTGTTAGCATTAAAAGAATCACTTTCCAGGTATTAAAATCCGAAATCAAGACGCCCATATCAATCCGCATGCCCACGCTGATAAGGAAAATTGGGATGAATATGGCATTACCGATAAAATTGATGCGATTCATCAACACCGAAGAATGTGGAATGAGGCGGTTTAATGTCAAGCCTGCCAAAAAACTCCCTATTACAGCTTCAATACCAGCTAATTCAGCCGTTACCGCCGATATAAAGACTATAAATAGTGAAAATACAAACTGGGAAGTCCCTTCGCTTTCTACATTTTTAAAAAACCATCTGGATATTCTTGAAAAAATACCCATGACCACAATTAAAAAAATAGCGAAAGCAATGCCCATTTTTACCAATACAGACGATGCTTCCTCACCTTTAACCATGGAAGTAATAAAAGATAAAAATAATAAAGCTGCGGTATCTGTCACAATTGTTCCACCGACGGTTACTGTGACAGCTTCATTTTTAGTGATACCTAATTTTGATACAATTGGATATGAAATCAAAGTATGCGTCGTGTACATTGACGCCATCAACAAAGAAGATAACCACGAAAATTTTAATATGTAGAGAGATGATATTGTACCCAGTATAAAAGGAATCGTAAAAACCAAAGAGCCATAAAGAATACTTTTATTCCTATTTCGCTGAAAGTCACGGAAATCTATTTCAAGACCCGCCAAAAACATGATATACAGTAAGCCGATTGTGCCCAAAAGTTTGATAGATTCCAGCTCAATCAAACCAACCCCTTTAGGTCCGATAGCAAAACCCGCTATTATTAATCCGACGATACCGGGCACTTTGATTTTTTTCATCAAAAGCGGCATTATCAAAACGATGAAAAGAACCAACGCGAATATAAAAACCGGATCTTTCCAAGGCATTGTAATATCAAATAATAATATCATATTCCGATTGATTTCTCAAATACTCAATGAATTTTGTTTTCTAATGCACAAAATTAGTTTTTTTGTTATAACATTATGATTTTTTTATCAACATCAATCGTTATGCCCCCCCCTCAGTATCACAAGCTAACTTAGGCAGTTTTCAATATTTTCTGAAAAATAAAAACTTCAAACGACCAAATTTGTTATCACAGTATGTAAAATGTACTTTTGCAGCGTTGAAAGAAAATCAGTGCTAAAATTAAAGATTGATATATTGCTTTTTTTATCAACAACCACTTATTTAACAATCATCAATTTTTAACAAATCATTGTAAATCAATGAATTATGGCTATAGTAAAATTTACTTTTGAAGATAAAAAAATTGCACCCAAAACAGTTCAAGCAGAAGCGGGATATTCAATTCTCGAAATCACTGAAGATCATGATGTTCATCTGAATCATAATTGCGGGGGTGTTTGTGCTTGTAGCACGTGTCATGTTTATATTCTCAAAGGAGATGAATATTTAGAAGAAATATCCGATAAAGAAGAAGATTTCATTGATCGGGCAATCAATCCACGCATCGAGTCAAGACTGGGATGCCAATGTGTTATCCTTGAAGATGACGCTGTGATTGAGGTTGAAATACCCAACCAAAAAAATATCATCGGGCATGAGCATTAGTTAGTCAGTTGTCAGTTTATGAGTTGTCAGTTTATCAGTTCTGAATGATTAAATCACTGACTATGGATAAACTGATACTACAAAATAAAATAAAAATGGAAGTAAAACCGTATGAAGCGGAAGGTAGTAAAAAACAGCAAGTATCGAAAATGTTCGATAATATTGCGAAGCATTACGATTTTTTGAATCATTTTCTATCCCTCGGCATAGATAGAGTCTGGCGTCGAAATATGATTTCGGAGTTGGTTGAAGTACACCCTCAGCTCATTCTTGATGTAGCAACCGGAACCGGTGATGTGGCAATCAACACGCTCAAACAATTGAATATCAAAGATTTACACATTATCGGTCTCGATATTTCTCCGGAAATGCTCAACATTGGCAAGAAGAAAATAGTAACTGAAGGCATGATGGATAGGATTGAAATGATTGTGGGCGATTCGGAAAATCTACCCTTTGAAAACAATAAATTCGATGCTATTACCGTTGCTTATGGTGTACGAAATTTTGAAAACTTGGAACGGGGTTTGTCAGAAATAAACAGGGTATTAAAACCGAACGGTAAATTGGTAGTTCTTGAGTTTTCAAAACCGCGTGTTTTCCCCCTTCGGCAACTATTTAATTTTTATTTTAAAAACATTCTTCCCTTTATTGGAAAAATAACATCTAACGATAATCGCGCTTATTCGTATTTATATGAATCCGTTCAGGCTTTTCCAGATGGCGATGATTTTTTGAAGGTGTTAGATAAAACCGGATTTAATAAAACGCAATGCAAGTCATTAACCATCGGAATTTGTTCCATTTACACCGGATTCAAAGCATAACTAGAGTTGTATCTGTTATTTGCTTTTTTCTCCTCATGCAATCCTCGGTTATACTGAGGGGCCAATCCGTTGGAAAAGGTAACTATAATTATCTCGATTTTAACAAGCGCAACTATTATTTCGGTATCACATTAGCTTATAACAAGTCAGATTATCGCATTTTTAGAAGTAAAAATTTTTTACCGGGAGCGAATGACAGTATTGCCGGTATTGAAGGTATAAAAGGACCTGGTTTTAATCTCCAGATTGTGAGTAACTTGAAGATTGGTGAAAATTTTGACATCCGCTTTCTTCCCGGTTTTTCGTTTTCAGAAAGAAGTGTTGAATATGACCCTTTGCGTAAAAATGTCACCAATTATGTCAAGCCGATAGAATCTGTATTTGTGGAATTACCTTTCCATGTTCGTTACAAATCCGCCCCCTATTATGATAAACGGCTTTTTGTGATGGGAGGCATCAAATATTCTTACGACATACAAAGTAAAAGCCGTGCTCGAACTATTCAAAACAATTTAAAAATATCACCTACTGATTTTCAAGTGGAAATGGGCGCCGGTATTCAGATGTTTTTCCCCTATTTTATTTTTTCTCCTGAAATTAAATTTTCACATGGCTTAGGAAATATTCTCATATATCAAAATGGTCAACGAGAGTCAAATGTTATCGAAAAATTGATGTCAAGAACTTTTACCATTTCTCTACATTTCGAGGGATAAAAGTTCGGTTATAATTATCCATTAAAAAAGGTGCAAATACGATTAGTTTTGCACCTTTTTTAATGGATAGGAGACGCATTTGCGCGTAAATGAAAGTATTTCTCAAAGACGTAACTATGATATCATAAGTTAAAATCTTGCTTTTTAGTTGTATGCGTTGTTTTATGGAAAAACTAAAACAGCGTTTATTTAAACGCTACTCCTTATATCAAAATGGGCAAAGAGAGTAAAAATGTTATCGAAAAATTAATGTCGAGAACCTTTACGATATCACTACATTTTGAAGGATAAATACCAAACAATTAAAGATGAACCGATTTTTTTATTTATCATATACCCCAATCTGCATTTTAATAATATATTTCAGTTTCTACGCATTCAAAAGAGAAGAGTTGTTCAAGAGTTACCATCAAAAATCACGAACAATAGAGCCGATCAATGAGTTGACCATAAGCCATAAAATTGGTATTTGTGATTATGATTTAAATGAATTAAGCTTACTAAACTCAGGTTGGATTAAAGCATTTGAAGATGATTTCAATTTTGATTTAAGCCAATGGAATATCCTTTATGGCGGTTCATACAACGAAGAACTTCAACTGTATCAAGCTAATAATTTACAAGTTTTGAATAGTGAGTTACTGATTCAAGCCAAAAAAGAAACAGTCGTGGGTCCCACTCGACATGACAATCTGGATCTCTCTTCTTTCAAATATACTTCTGGGCGGATTGAGTCAAAAAAGCAGTTTTCCGCTGCCAAAAAAACGCCTAAAGTGCGCATCATGGCGCGTATTAAAATGCCGTCTGGCTATGGTCTGTGGCCCGCCTTTTGGAGCTATGGAGAAAAATGGCCCACAAAAGGGGAAATTGATATTGTTGAAATGCGCGGGCAAGACCGATTTAATTTTACGACTAATTTTTTTTTCGGGCGTGTCATGGGAAAAAACTCTGTGATTGGAGCTGAGGCTAATATTTTATCAAATGTTGACCTCACTACTTGTTATCATGTGTACGAAGTCATTTGGTCTAAACATACCTTGACTTATTTGTTTGACGGCATTGTGGTAGATATTAAATCAAGCAGTCAAATCCCCAAAATTTTCGGTAAAAGCGAGAAAATCACCCTTAATTTGGCAGTTGGAGGACTTTTTTTTCCAAATTTAAATATACATAAGATTCAAACCGGTACGATGAAAGTAGATTGGGTGAAAGTTTTTACTGCGAAATGAAGCGTGATGATGATGAAAACTAATGAGGCTACCTTTTGGGCAGCCTAATTAATAAATATTTATTTTGCATAATTAACTTCTGAAAGGATCAGAATATTTCGGATCCGTAGTATAAATATTATCTGTTAATGTTTTCAAAAACTCAATCAAAGCTGTTTTTTCCAAATTGGTCAAATTCATTCTCTTGGGCTGTCCGTTGCTGTCTTTCAAATTTGCGTCAAGGTTCGGATGTCCTTGAATACCGTTGTTGTAGTGATCCACAACTTCTTCTAAGGTTTTAAAACGTCCATCGTGCATATAAGGCGTTGTCAATTCAATATTTCTCAAAGATGGAATTTTAAACTTACCATTTCCGCGCCCATTGTCTTTATACACTAAATTTAAACCGATATTGGCAGTTCCTTCTGAGCCATCGCTGTTGTAAGGATTATCAAAAGAGTTTTCATCCGCTAAAGAAAAATTTATGCCTGTATGACACTTTCCACAGCTTAGCCTATCGCTTAAAAACAAGTCTTTGCCCAATTTTTCTAACTCGGTGTAGTTACTAAAATTCGTTTTTGCCCCTTTGTCAAATTTAGAATTGTGTGTCACCATAGAAGCCAAAAACTGCATTAAAGCCCTGTTAATGCGTTCAGTTGTTACCCCCTCAGTATCAAAGGCATTTTTAAACAAACTGGGATAATAAGCTGTTTTGCTTAATTTTAAAGACAAAAAATCTAAATTTTCCATCCCCATTTCGATATGATTTTGAACCGGTTTCAAAACCATGTCTTGCAAGGATTTTGTCCGCGAATCCCAAAATAAGTTTTTGGTGAGCATGGGATTGGAAATCGCCATTGAGTTACGAGTTGTTATGATACCCTGAAAACCTGAACTGCCTGCCGAAACATCCGAAAAAGCTTTAGATTGTAAATGACAGCTACCGCAAGCTATTGTATTATTGATGGACAATTTTGTATCGTAAAATAAAACGCGACCCAGAGTCACAATATTATTATTGATTTGAGTGGTGTTAAAATCAGTTCCGTTAGGAAAAATAGCAAATCTCCCATCTATCATCGTAGAGTTTTGCAAAGTATTGATAGACCCTTTTTTTGTCGTAATTAAAGGCAAATCCTTCAAGAAATCAGTGACTTCAGCCTGATAATCGTAAGGTTTATCGGGTAAAACGAGTTTTTTCTCATTTTCAGGGGTAATGACAGCATTTTCAGTGCCACAACTCTGAAAAGCCATGATTGAGGCAGCGATCAATGAAAAGAATAAAATGGGCTTTTTCATGAAGGATTTTTTTAGTTTGTTATCAAATGAAGGTTTTAAAAAGTTGGAATAAATTTATGCAATTTACGGATATTTATTCCATTTATTCAAATATATAATTTTATAAAATGCATAAACATTAAATTTTAACATGAAAAAAAAGCCCTACCGGTGGAATGAATCTAATTTTGATACCGCCGTCATTGGTATTGATAAGACCCAAAAAAAGCGTACCTTCCGTAGAAATAGCAATACTTTTATTGAAACTGTATTCAATACCAAGCGAATACGAAAGCCCTAAACCACTAAAACTTGTTCTGGGTGTTGGAATTGTCTGACCATTTACCTCTTCATGAAAAAAGTTAATATCATAAGAACGAGCAATATGAAAGTGTTTTGAAAGTTGTTTTCTTCTGGTATGACCCCATCTTATATAGAGAAATTGCAATTCAGAATTATTGAATTCAGACTCAACATTTACACCCAATCCCCAACGAAAGCCTTTACCATTTTTCAATCTTCGATACTGATAATCAAATAAATTCAACTTTGACAGTGAACTACCATTAAAAGGCACTAATTGCGCTATCAAAGGGGTAATATTTAACATAAATTCCTTATGACGCTTCCCATCCGAATATGAAGGATCCATCTCCCATTTTTGCTCCTGAGCATCTGTCTTTTGAGACAAACAAGCCAAGAGAACAGCTATAATGAAGCGTATCTTGTCCATTTAGTCTCAAAATTTAAGAATCAAAAAAAGAAATTTAGGTAAATGGGTTTGAACATCCAAGCCATCCGATTTTTTTGACGGAATTTGTCCACTGCTGACATTGAATGTTTGAAAATCTATTTTATTACGGCTGAAAGCAGCGTATAGAGCCCCCTCAGTACCCAGCAAAAGTCTGTCAAACAAAGCATACTGAAAGCCTAAAACCGGACCGCCGCCCATAGTGACCAACCTATTGCTTTGAATGATGACTCCACCGGAGACTGAAGCGCTGCTTTGTTCCAATTTTGTACCCACAATCCCATCCGCACCGAAGTAATATTCCAATTTGGTAGCGATGGCATGGCGCCATTCTTTTCCCATTCTTAATTGAAAATTTTGATTGGTGAGGCTGTTGCTAAAGTTAAAATTGTCTTCTTTCTTGATTGAAAAATTGGCGGTCACTCCCACTCTGAAAGCGGTATTACCGTTTAATTTTTTATAGGAAATTAAATAATCACCTGCTTCTATTCGATTGTTATTGCCCAATAAATCCGTTAATAGACTGGTAATATTCAAACCCAATTCATGTACAGGCTCTTTTTTTCTTTCCGTTTTACCCTGTGCTGATAATGTAGCCACCAGTAAAATATTCAGTACAAAAAGCAGTATTTTGTTAATAAGCATAGACAATGTTTTAGTTGCACATATATAAGTGTTTGAAACGTAAAAATGCTGCCTGAGTTTGTTTTTTTTATTGAATTAAGCATCCTTCATGGACAACATAACGCGTTTTCTGGACATATCCAATTCAATGATTTTAACCTGTACTTGTTGTTGCAGTTTCACAACCTCACTCGGGCTTTTGATAAAACGATTAGCCATTTGTGAAATATGCACCAACCCGTCTTGCTTCACGCCAATGTCCACAAAAGCGCCAAAATTGGTGATATTGGTAACAATACCCGGCAAAACCATCCCCACTTTTAAATCTTCTAAAGAGTGAACATCTGCAAATTCAAACGATTTGGCTTCACCGCGCGGGTCAAGTCCGGGTTTATCCAATTCTTTCATAATGTCAGTCAATGTCGGTAAACCAATTTTATCGCTGACGTATCTGTCCAATTTAATTTGCTTTCTCAAGTCTTTCTTATCAATCAATTCTTTGACCGAAACGCCTAAATCTTTAGCCATTTTTTCAACGACATGATAACTTTCAGGATGTACAGACGTGTTATCCAATGGGTTTTCGGGTTCACGAATGCGCAAAAAACCGGCACATTGCTCGTACGCTTTATCGCCCAAACGAGCCACTTTTTTTAATTGGTTCCTGTTTTTGAACAAACCATTATCTTTCCGGTAATTGACAATAGCTTGCGCTAAACTGGGACCTAAGCCTGAAACATACGTCAATAAATGTTTACTGGCAGTATTGAGATTGATACCGACTTGATTCACGCAACTTTCGACGGTTCTGTCTAAACTTTCTTTCAACGCATTTTGGTTCACATCGTGCTGATATTGTCCGACGCCTATACTTTTAGGGTCAATTTTGACCAATTCTGCCAATGGATCCATCAATCGACGACCAATGGAAATGGCGCCTCTTACCGTTACATCATGATCGGGAAATTCTTCGCGCGCCACATCCGACGCTGAATAAATGGACGCCCCGGCTTCGCTTACCATAAATATACTGAGAGCCTGTCCCCCCGAGTGCTCGGGGTCAGGAGTGGTATCAAATTTAATGCTGCGGCACAATGACTCTGTTTCCCGTCCGGCAGTGCCATTGCCCACGCTGATGGCTTGAATTTTAAATTTCGAAACCAAGTTTTTCAACGTTTCAACAGCTTCTCTTTCCTGATTTTGAGGCGGATGGGGGTAAATAGTCGTATTGAACAATAAAGTACCACTTTCATCCAAACAAACCACCTTACAGCCGGTTCTGAAACCCGGGTCAAGACCCATCACACGGCGCTGACCCAGAGGCGCAGATAAAAGCAATTGCCTTAAATTATCAACAAAAACCCGAATGGCTTCATCATCAGCTTTGTCTTTGGTGATGTTCCGGAACTCAGTTTCAATACTCGACGCTAAAAGTCTTTCGTAGGCATCTTTTATAGCTTTAGCAACTTCATCACTTGCAGAGTTTTTCGCAATCACAAATTCGTCTTCCAGTTTACCAACCACGTATTCTTCATCAGCAGGAGCAATAGTCAGCCGTAAAAAACCTTCATCTTCTCCCCGACGCATTGCCAACAACCGATGTGACGGACACTTACTGAGGGGTTCGCTAAAATCGAAATAATCTTTATATTTTGCGCCTTCATGCTCTTTGCCTTTCACCAATTTGGTTTTAATCACCCCTTCTTTTTCAAAAAAATGCCTGACCAAATTCCGTGCTTGGATGTCTTCACTCACTCTTTCGGCAATAATATCGCGAGCACCAGCTAAAGCCTCATCAATTGTTGCCACTTTATCGTTCAAATAAGCCGCCGCTAAAGTTTCAATATTATTCGATTTTTGAGCAAAAATATCATTAGCTAAAGGTTCAAGCCCTTTTTCTTTAGCCATCGAAGCCCTTGTTTTGCGTTTTTGTTTATAAGGCAAATAAATATCTTCCAACTCGGTCATGTTATAAGTGACGAGAATGCTATTTTTAAGGGAATCGGTCATTTTACCTTGTTCCTCAATGCTTTTAAGAATGGCTTCGCGGCGTTTTTCAAGTTCATTCAGTTTGTTGTATTGCGATTGAATATCCGCCACCTGTACCTCATCTAACGACCCGGTGACCTCTTTTCGATATCTGGAGATAAAAGGGATGGTTGCCCCTTCGTTCAAAAGTTCTACTGTATTTTCAATTTGCTTTGGTCTGATGCCCAATGCGTCGGCAATCAGTTGAAGATGTTTTGGATTCATGTATGTTTCAATTTAGTAATTTAATAATTTACAAAGGGGTGCAAAAGTAGGAATGGTTTTTAAGAATACAAACTTGACGGCTTTTTAAATATTTAACAAGTCATTAAGTGTTTTTAAAGTTCGCCGTACAACATTAAACGGTTAATGCATGTTAATATTAAACGCTTTTGGTTATTGCATTTATGTTTGAAATGGGTGTAAATTGAGTAAATACAAAATTGCTTTTACTTCAATCTTTTTTTTGCAAAAATTCGTAAATATTTCTGAGAAGGGGTTAAATAAAATTTCTAATAAACCTCAAACAATTTTTATTCAAGCTTTACTGCCGAGCACTATTCAAACAATTTTAAATTCGCCGCTATGAAAAGTACACTACTACTCATTCTATTTTCTTTTATCAATCATGTAAAATCTCCAACTATTAGAGTATGTGGCGAGTGGGCGCGCTACACCCAAAAAGGCGAGTGCCACGTGTACATGCGCCAATGTCCTGACTTGCCCATCAAAGAATTCAAGGTGTTAGACAGATTCTACGCTGATTTTGATAAAATCGTCAAAGTGATGGAAAACGCCAACACTACGCAGCAAATCAGCGAAACTTGTACGGAATCCCGTATTATCAAAACATTGAATACCAATGAAGTGATACAATATTTCTACTTCGATATGCCTTTGACAATATCGGATAGAGATATTGTCACTAAAAACACCAGCTATCAAACACCGACTTCCTATAAGTCAATTTCAGAAATTTATACCGACCCCTCAGTACCTGAGCGCAAAGGAGCCATCCGAATGAAAAATGCCCGTTCGTCTTTTTATTTTGAAAAGCAAAACGATGGTTCCATCAAAATGGAATATACCGCTCGAGCCGATCCGGAAGGTTTGGTACCTGCGTGGTTCGTGAATCTATTGGCAGGAAAAGAAGCCATAAAGATGACTGAAAAATTGAAAAAGTTGTTCAATGAGTAATTGAGCAGTTTTTAACAAAAACGTGTTTCAGCCATAGCCTCTCAACAAGGTGTTGACTATGTTAATAATCAACACTTCCCTCAGGCATCAATCTGGGTAGGTGCTATTGACCCCAATTTATCGGATTCCGGTTCATATATTATACCGGGTTTAGGCGATATGGGAGATTTGGCTTTTGGGGAAAAGATGCAGCGGTAGCAATTTTGAATAATGATATTTAGGATGAAATGGTTTTTTAAATAAGTAATTGTCGGGAAACAATCCCCCTCAGTATGAGCCTGACTGATTCATCATTAATTATGAAGCTAAATACTAAATGAACGAGCCTTAGACCTTTACAATCTAAGACTCGTTTTTATATATCGTAATTGATTTAAAATCAATTAATTACGCCATCATTTCAGAATATTTTGCACCACGTTTGCGGTCAGATTCTTCTAAAAGCATTTTGCGGAGGCGGATCGATTTAGGCGTTACCTCTACCAGTTCGTCTTCTTGGATATATTCAAGAGCTTCCTCTAAAGTGAATTTTTTAGGTGGAATCAAGCGAGTCTTTTCATCACTACCACTTGCACGCATGTTGGTCAATTTTTTAGTCAAGGTTACGTTGACTATCATATCACCAGGGCGATTGTTTTCGTGAGGCGACGCGAACCTGAAGGACAGTTTTCGAGACCGGGAGTTGCGGAGCCTTCAGTCATGCAGGTCTTATCTCGGGATTCATTTTGATTTGAGTTCGAATTGGAACTCGTTCGGACCAGCAGAAGTCACTTTGCCAGTCAATTCACTCTCGCGATTGTAACGAACTGGAATGAGATTCGTTTTTGTTTCACTGGTCATTCCGTTGAAGGTCTCGGTCTTCGACGAGAAAGCGTCAATTTCGACCCGACGGTCACCCGGTTCGGCTTTTCCGCTGAATTTGCCCTCTTTAACG
>JANPGW010000480.1:0-10367 GCA_031424115.1 Saprospiraceae bacterium
GTACTGAGGGATAAGGTGAATGTCTATGCGTCCATTTTTAGATTCGAGGGGCAGGTTTCGGTTTTTAATTATAGCAAAATTGAAGGGGAAAGGGGCGTGCAATACCGTGATTTGTTCCCTACGCCACCACCGCCAGGACTCGTGCCCGATTGTGCCGAAGGCGGCGTTTTAGGTGTTTTACCGGGTATCATTGGTAGTATGCAAGCGAGTGAGGTGATAAAAGTGTTGAGTAGAGTTGGTGAGCCTTTGGCGGGTCGTTTGTTCATATTTGATGCGGCAAGTTTTACGACACGGGTTTTGAAAGTGTCCAAAAATCCGAATTTGGTCGTGCCTACGGCGTTGATTGATTATGATATGTTTTGTGGGGTTAAAAGGGTTGAGGATTCAGGGTTGGGGATTGGGGAGGTTTCCGTTTTTGAATTAAAAAAAATGATGGATGAAAAGGCTGATTTTCAATTGATTGACGTGCGAGAGGCTTATGAATATGAAGTCTCCAATTTGGGTGGTACGTTAATACCCCTCAGTATGTTGAGTGAAAATATGGATAAAATTGCTACTGATAAAACCGTGGTGGTGCATTGCAAAAGCGGGGCGAGAAGTGCCAAAGCCATTGATTTTTTAAAAGAATATGGCTTTAAAAATTTGCTGAACCTGACGGGTGGTATAGAGGCTTTTGAAAAAGAGTTTTTATAATCCTTGGAACATCTGTAAAAATGAACTAAATTGCTTTAAAATAAGAATTATGGACTATCAAAAATATATTTCAATCAATCCGAATATCCGTTTTGGAAAACCAAGTATAACTGGTACACGCATAACAGTAGCTGATGTTTTAGGTTGGTTAGCTAATGGTATGTCTTATGAGCAAATTATTGAGGATTTTCCACAACTTACAAAAGAACAAATTTTAGCCTGTTTAGCTTTCGCTGCTGCTAAAGAAAGAACAATACGTATTGCCGCATGAGAATACTGCTGGATGAAAACCTATCTTTTAAGCTTGAATCGAAACTGAAATCGGTTTTTCCTAACCTTATTCATGTAAGCGATATTGGGTTACAGGGTAGAGAGGGTAATAACATATTTGAATTTGCTCGAAATAATAGCTTTGATGCCATCATAACCAATGATGAAGACTACTATTGGCTTAGCCTCCTTAAAGGATTTCCACCTAAAATTATTTGGCTAAGATTAGGGAATATGACTACAGAAAATGTAGTTCTTACGCTTACCTCAAAACAGGTTGAGATTCAAAATTTTCTTATTGATCCTGATGAAATTTGCCTTGAAATAAAATAGAATTTTAATATACTTGCAAGAAAATGGAGGATGAAAAGGCTGATTTTCAATTGATTGACGTGCAGGAGGCTTATGAATATGAAGTCTCCAATTTGAGTGGTGCGTTGATACCCCTCAGCATGTTGAGTGAAAATATGGGTAAAATTGCTGCGGATAAAACCGTTGTGGTACACTGTAAAAGCGGTTCGAGAAGTGACAAAGCCATTGCCATTTTAAAGGAACACGGCTTTAAAAATTTGCTCAACTTGACAGGCGGGTTTGTGGCTTTTGAAAAAGAGTTTAAATAACAAACACCTTTTGGAAAACTTAATCTCCAAAAGGTGTTTTCAGTATAGATACAAAGAAATTTACGCTTTTTTCCTTAAAAAATAAACCAAAAGAAGCAGTAATAACACAATACCTAAGCCGATGACAGCAGGTTGTTGATACCATGCTCTGAATGTCATGGCTTCTACATTTCCTATGATTACCGATGCACCCCAATAGTTAGGAATGGAGTACTGAGGAGGGCAATTATCGAGATATTCCAATTTGGCTTTTTGTAAAGCGACATCTTTGGTATCACCATTTTTAAGATTTTTATAAAAAGCCATCATCACTTTGGAAGTACTTTCATCGGGTATGCTCCAAAGGCTCATAACTGTGGAAGGGCAACCGGCAAATGCGAAAGCGCGGGCGAGACTCATGATGCCTTCTCCTCTTTGTAATTCGCCGACGCCGGTATTACAGGCACTCAAAACCGCTAAACCAGTTTTCAGTTGCAAGTTATAAATCTCGTAACCATTCAGAATATTGTTATCCGCAGAATCTTTTTTGGAAAAAATAAGCGCTGAATTTAATGGGTTTTTATCGTCAATGGCGCCGTGCATAGCTAAGTGCAAAATACCATGATTGCCGGCGTTTTGTAAGAAAGCAAATTTTGTAGCGTCATCGTTGAGGAAAATTGTGCCGCTGCCGAGCAAAGCTCGTATATTTTTAACCTCATCGTCGGCGAAAGCAAGGCGACTGAGTTTGCCGCCACGGGTTGTCGGAGCAGAGTCAATTTTAACGTCTGTTTTAATATTTTCGAGCGCTTTCTCGCTATATTCTATACCGAAGCCACCGAAGTCTCCCCCCTCAGTATTGCCACCATCTTCCGCTAACAATTGGTTGGAATAGGCATAACTCACCGCATAATGTCTCAAAAGATAAGGTACAGCATTGCCTTTCCACGTCGTTGCATTCTCGGTCAGTAAAAGTTCAAATGGCAAATAGCCCAATACCCCGTCAGGAATCACCCGAAGGCGATTGATAGCGTTGTTTTTGTTGAGAAAAGATAATGGCTTTTGTAAAAGTAATTTATAAAAATCATGGCTTGATTTCAAGAAAGTTTGTTCGACAAGCTGAGCAGAATCGGCGATGAGTTTATCATCATTCAAACTTCTTCTCAAATTCTTAAAATCAGTCAAAAACTGTGTGGAACTACTGTTTTCAGGAGCTAATTTTTCCCGATTGAAATAAAAATCTTTATTGCTGAAACTAAAAATATACAACATTGAATCGCCCAAAAAATATTCTAAAGCTACAGTTTTATCATCAAGAAGTTTTTGAATATTCTGAATTCTTGTTTGTGCACCTGGTGTACTGAGGGGGGAGGTAATTTGATTTTTCAGTTTAAAATATTTCGGATAATTTTTTTCTATGTCCTTGTTGAACATACCCAAAGCCTGTTTTGCCATAAAAACAAAGCCACTTGCTCGAGTTTTAAGGGAGTCGGGAGCTTCATAGAGTTGCTTCTCAAAATAAGCGACATCCGCTTTCAAATTCCGTTCTTTTTGGCGTAATGAATCCGGTACACCGGCAAAATTTTTCGCTTTATTATCTTTTAGACTTTCCAACAACACAATAGCTTTGTTGCGGTCACAAAAAGAAAGCCCCGCATTGGAGTATTGAGCATCGGCTGTTTTTTCATATAGATTAAATGCAGTAGCTATGGCTTTCTCGTAGATGGGTGCAACTTTTTCAGACAGTAAATATTTCGATTTATCGTCTTGATATAGCTGATACAAACGACTAATAATAGTATCGCATTTTTTAAAAGTTTCGAATGCTGCAATTATTTCATTTGTGGTTACCAAAGCTTCTGCTTTGGCTGAGAATGCGGCGAATAATTCAGGGGAAATATTATCGGGTAGCGACGGATTTTTTAACACGTCAGATTCAGGTAGTCCACCGGCTCCAATATTGACAGCATTTTGATAAGATTTCAGAGCATCAGCCGTTTGGTTGAGTTTTAATAACAAATTGCCTTTTGCAGTGTGGCATTCTATTACAAATGGATGTCTAATATTACCGAATACCGTTAGAGCATTATCATAGCCTTTCAAAGCATTCGCCAAGTTGCCATTAAGCGCTGCACCATCCGGCAGGCTTTCCGTATTTCCCTTTTCCATGAGCACATTGCCCATAAAAACGATAAGCGAAGAGTCTTTAGTTGCTTTTAACAAGTTTGAATACGCAGCGAAAGACTGATTCAAATAAGCCAAGGAAGAGGCTTTATTGTTGCGAAATCGATTGTTGACGCCGAGATTATTGAGACAACCCGCTTGGTCTTTTTGAATTCTATATACTGAGGGGGGGGGAGTTGTACTATTGGATTTATTCAAAATGGCATTATAGAAAGTCAAAGCCTTTTGAAATTCTAGTTCTGCTTTATCATGTGCTTTCAATGAAAAATAGCTGCTCCCGATAGTAATATGGCTGGAAGCAATGGCTTCGGGGTCATTTATAGCGGTTGCTAAATCTATTCTTCTATTAGAAATGGCAATACTGTTTTCGTAATCGCCTAAATAACGATAGGCAATTGCAAGTTCGGTATAAGACCGGAGTAGCGATGGAGTATCAATAATAGCCGCTTTAAGTTTATTGTTGACGGCTATTTCAGCATATTTTTTAGCCTCTTCATAAAACCCTTTTTCCCGAAAGGCAAGTGCAAGGTTGTGGGCTGACTGACCAATTTTAGGACTGTTATCAGGCAACTGTTTCAATCTGATATCAATGGCATTTTGGTAATATTTTATACCATTATTGATATCAATATTGTTGTCACAGTATATTTTTCCGAGACTAAAACGGATATTTGCGAGTAGTGTATCTTGTTCCGTAAGGCTTTTTTCAGCCTTTGCCGCAATTTTTTCCAACTCTGAGAGAGCTTGCAAAGGCGTGGCTCTAAGAGTTGGAATGAGATTTTGGTACTGCGTATTGATATTATTCCTATCATCCTGAAAGAAATGAAGGAATAAAAAGCAGGATAGTAATGCTAAAAAGCGGTATTTTTTATTATAAATCATTTGGTACTTTGTGCGGCAATTAAATGCGGCATTAAAATAGTAAAATAATTATTCTTTTCCCACTTTCACAACTTTTTTGATGAACACATCTTCACCTGCCTGAACTTTGATGTAATACATGCCCACGCCTTTCATGCCCGTATCTTCATCGTTGAGGATAACGGTATTATCACCTTCATTTCCCAGATAAAAACGTTTAGAAATCAACTCACCGGCAACATTAAAAATGGACATTTGTAAGGCAGTTGCCGAGGGTAATGAAATATCAATCGCAATATTACCTGAAAACGGATTTGGGTAAGCATTAATACGAGCGGAACTTATTTTCCCTTTTTTAGGGGCAGCAACAATACCGTTACAACTACCACTTGAATGATTTGTCCCTAATTCGATTAATGCATTCACACCGTTGAGAATACCTGCGCGACGGCATTTATCTACCAAGAAATTTTTGAAAGTGGCACTATTTAATATACTACACTTTACACGTGACCAATCACTTGATTGTAGGTTTGACGATAAAAGAGCGGCAATAGCTGTTGTTTGAGGAGCGGCAAACGAAGTTCCGGTATGATATGCGTAACAATTCACCTGGCAGACGTTCGATCTGATCCATGTGCTCACTATCCTTTTTGAAGGGGCAAAAATATCCACATTAGCTCTACCGTAATTTGAAAACGATGCAATGCTATCTGTACAAACAGTGGCACCAGTTACGATTGTATTTTCATTTTGGAAAGAAGAGGGTGCATACATACTCCCACTTTGGTCTATGTCTTTACTATTGTTGCCCGCAGCCAGGGAGACTAAGACTCCGGCTTGTTGAGCCGCTTCAATCGCTATTGCAAAAGGCTGCATTTCACTCGTCATAGCGGATGAACTCACAAAACTGCAATTTACTACATCCACTTTCTGTCTAACGGCATAATCTAATGCGCGAATAAAGTCAAATTCATATCCCCGATTACTTTTATCAAGCACTTTCAAAATAGATAATTTGATATTATCCGCCTTATTATATTTTAAAATGCGACTGACAACACCCGCTACAAAAGTACCGTGACCTGAGGAGTCTTTTGGTACGCCGGTATTATTGACAAAATCATAACCTATTTGGTCATCAACATATCCATTAACGTCTCCATCTACACCATCCACTTTTTCAGTGCTGACACCCACATAAGGGCGGATGGAGTCATGAGCAATTTTGATAGACGTTTCTACGAGGTCACAGTCAATACCCGAGTCCATGATAGCAATCTTGATTGGACGACTGCCCGGTTGACAGGTAATGATTGAATCGGTAGAACTATTGGTACAATTCGATCCATAGAAAGGGGGAACCAAGTTGGTTACATCCTCTGAGTTTTCACTTTGTGGTATAGCCCAGAAGTTATTACTTGAAACGCCTTCCGATTGACCCGTCCCGCATACTACACCCACAGCATCAGATGAATTATTGATTGACACAATAGAAGAGCCACCGACTATTTTAGGTAACTCTATAGTCGTGCCGGGCATAATTTTACACCGCCAAAGTAATGCTCGGGATGGATAAGTAGAATCCAATTGAACAGCATTAAGAGCTTTTTTCATCTTCTCAATGTCTTTTTCCTTAGCATTTTTCTTAAAAATAATCACTAAGTCAAATGTAATTTGAGCTTTTACACTACCGGCTGATAAGATGAATAGTAGTGAAAGAATAATTGTGGTTATTTTTTTTTTCATATAGTCCATTTTTTTGCAGAAGGCTCTCTTGTTAAAATACTCTTTCTTTTCAAACGTGACAAAAATAATCAAATAATATTAATAAATATCTGATTTTGAAAAAATACACAAATAAAATTAATAATAATTTAAATGTATTTCTATTTTTTGGATGAGTTACTGCCGAAAGGAGGGTTTTTAGACCTGTATTCGTAAGTTTTTTATGGTTTTTTTTGTATTGTAAGAAATTTAGAGATTGAACTTTTGGGTGTAAATATTTTTTTAAAAGTAGCTTTTTGAGCATCCTTTAAAACAATTGCGGGTAAACTTCCGCCTGCGGATATACGGACTTTCGTCAAGCGCAGTTCATTTACATCATCAAAAACAAAAGCGGGGCGGTAATCTTTGTATTTCAATCTTAATTCTACTTTTTCAAAAACCATGCCCATACAATGCTTTACAAAAAATCCCCATGCCGGTAATTCACCAAACATCGAAAACTCAGGGTAGGCATACGCTTTTTCAGGTACTTTTTGGAGACTATCTATTGAAATGTATGCTTTTTCAGGGGTTCCGCCGCCGATATGAGTTATTTTAATTTTTTTTAAAAAAATATTTTTTATGAGAAAATTTGGCAAACCGACTATTGAAGATGGTAATATATTGTAGTCAAGAGTATCTAAGGGGCCCTCCATTTCGTACCCCTTATCGGGCTTTGTATTTGGCACTTCTACCTCAATATCGTGTATTCTGATATTGTCTATTTTACCGACGGGGCGTTCTTTAATGCGATGACCAAGATTGATAAAAATAGCATTTCCGGTATTCTTTGCTCTTACGTGCGAGATGTCGATATTTTCCAAAACGCCACCATCTACGCACTCTAAAGCAATAGCAGAACGATAAGTATCATAAATAGTCAAATTTTTGGCTTTGATGTTGCTGAAACCACCGTACGAGGATGTTCCCAATTTTAAAGCACTGGCACTTGACCGCATGGTGCAATTTTCAATGGTGATATTGTCGCATCGGCTGTTTGGGTTAAAAGATTTTAAACAAATGGCGTCATCGGCAGAATTCACGAAACAATCGCGGATAAGCACATTTTTGCAATCCACAATATCTATACCGTCGTTGTTCCAATAAGCCGTGCTTTCTACGCAAACATTTCGGATAACCACGTCTTCACAGGCTTCATACGTTTGTATCCATGAAGTACCGTTTTGGAGATTAATACCGTCAATACTCACGTTTTTGCAATCTTGAAAAAAAATGAGTTGTGGGCGAAATCTTTCATTTGGGCGATTTTTTTCTTTTAAGCTTTCGTCCCAAACCTGCGCCCCCGGGAATGCCCCGGCTCGCCACAGCCGGATAACATCTTTTACCAAAATTCTTCCCTGACCATCAATTGTGCCTTTGCCGGTGATGGCGATGTTATTTTGATTATTCGCCATAATAAAGGCATACCAACTATTTCTATTGTCGTTTTTATAATTTTTATGCTCCGCCGAACCCAACAATACCCCCCCCTCAGTAAGGTGTAACTCCACGCCCGTTTTGAGGCGAATGGAGCCGGATAAAAACGTACCTTGGGGAACGACAACTTGCCCGCCTCCTTGTGCGGCACAGGTATCAATGGAGCGTTGTATGGATTCCGTATTGAGTGTTTTGGCGTCACCAATGGCGCCAAAATCGGTTATATTGACTTTGATTTTTTGACCGAAGAGTAGATTTTGGATAAAAAAAACTGCAATCAGGATAAGTTTATTTTTCATTGTGGTAAAAAGGTTAACCCAATTGAAAAAACTATACATGAATGACATCACCGACTTTGACTTCAGGTTGCCTTGCCCACTGCCATTTTTGCGGCTGCCAAATCACATTTTGACCAAAAAGTATTTTCGTGCCTTTTTGCCGATAAGTTGTCAACGTTTGTAAAGGCTCTTTTCCTTTGGCACCGGTATCAGGGTCACGCGTAGTGAGCACACACCGCGCGCAGTTTTTAACACCTTTAAAGTCCACCTCGCCAATTTTGAAATCCGTAAATTGATCTTCTTGAAAAGGTTCTCCCCCTGAAAATATAAAATTAGCGCGGAAACGGCGTGAACTAATGGGCGAATCCGGATTGCTGCCTTTGGCTAAATGCGTATTTAAGTCAGTCATGGAAGCCTCGCCGATGATTAAAAAAGGGTAGCCGTCGGCAAAACTGACAATGTCTTCGCCGGTATTATAATCTTCATCTACGCGCCGTTCGCTATTATCGGGCATTTTGACCAATCGGCAGGGCTTTCCTAAAAAAGCACTCAGCCAATTATCTGCTTCTTGAGAAGTTGTGACGGCACGGACAGTATCATTCCATATTTGCACCATTATATCATCACCCTCTTGCTCAATAGGGATAGCAATAAAATTCTCAGGATTGTGTTTTTCAGTAATGATTAAAGTGTTTTGGTCAATAGTTGCCCGTAAAAGAGCCATTTTGCCATGGGTTCGTTGGGTCATGAAAACCCCCGAGATTTCGGGGTTAGACTCATCAGTATCTGTAATCAACCAACGGCGATCATATTGTAGCCCGCGTTTTTCGACAGTGGCGGTTGTAGGAGAGTAGCCGTCTAAGGATTTGACGGGGTAAATATTGATTTGAGTGAGTTGTAGCATATTATTTTTTGTTTCAAACTTATATTTATAGGGATATGTACTTGCAAATTTATCTTATTTTTGCGAATATTTTCGGCAAAGGTCATTTTTAACACCTTTCTTTGCGCTATGCATCAGCCAAAATAAAACCATATTCATAAACCGATACTGAGGGGGGGCTTTTTAATAGTTTTCACTTGGTATTAAAAAATTGTTAAAAAAAAATGGCGAAGGAAGTATTTATAGTGTCAGCAGTGCGAACGCCCATTGGCAGTTTTGGCGGAACATTGGCGGACATTTCAGCCACCAAATTAGGCGCGTCTGCCATCAAAGGAGCACTCGAAAAAGCAGGAGTGGCTTCCGACCATGTCCAAGATGTTATTATGGGCAATGTGGTGTCAGCCAATTTGGGGCAAGCCCCCGCACGTCAAGCCGCGCGGTATGCGGGTTTGCCGGATGGCGTGAATTGTACGACGGTGAATAAAGTGTGCGCATCGGGAATGAAAGCAACGGCTTATGGGGCGCAAAGCATCCTGCTGGGTTTGGCGGACATCGTGGTTACGGGCGGGATGGAATCTATGTCTCAAATCCCATTTTATGTACCTAAAGCGCGTTTTGGCTATAAATATGGTGACGGTGTTTTGGTGGACGGCTTGTCAAGGGATGGTTTGATAGACGTTTATGACCAACAAGCGATGGGTATTTATGCCGACCGCACCGCCGCAAAATACGGCTTTACCCGCGAAGAACAAGATGCCTTTGCCATTCGGTCGTATAAGAACTCGGCGGCGGCTACAGAGGGGGGGCGTTTTAAAAACGAAATCGTGCCGGTCGAAGTCGTTTCCCGTAAAGGAACTACGCTGATGACCGAAGACGAGGAGTATAAAAATGTCAATTTTGAAAAAGTGCCGACACTTCGTCCGGCTTTCACGAAAGACGGTACAGTGACGGCAGCTAACGCTTCTACTATCAATGATGGGGCGTCTGCTTTGGTGTTGGTCAGTGGTGAAATGGTGAAAAAATTCAATCTGAAACCATTGGCGCGCATTGTCTCTTTTGCTGACGGCGAACACGAGCCGGAATGGTTTACAACTGCCCCGACCATTGCGGCGCCGATTGCTTTGAAACGGGCGGGCTTGAAAATCAGTGATATAGATTATTTTGAGGTGAACGAAGCTTTTGCAGTAGTGCCCATGTCATTTGCTAAAGTAATGGATTTTGACCCGGAATTGATGAATGTGAATGGCGGTGCTTGCTCTTTAGGGCATCCTTTGGGCTGTTCCGGTGCTCGTATTTTGACTACCTTGAACAGTGTTTTACAGCAAAAAAATGCCAAATACGGTATGGCGGCAATCTGTAACGGCGGCGGCGGTGCTTCGGCGATGATTATTGAAAAAT
>JANPGW010000481.1:0-26622 GCA_031424115.1 Saprospiraceae bacterium
TTTTGGAATAGAAGTCCATCTATTTTTTTTTCAAAAAATTGATTCGTTTGGTTATAAAATTTGGTTGATTAATATGGTTATTTATTCGAAATACAAATTATTATATAGTTTGAAGCTGTAAAACAAAGCAAAAGGTATAAAAATGATGATAAAAAATATAGAAAAAAGAAAGTAAAAGGCACGTAGTTAGAAGATTCATTAGTAGCAAAGAGTAAATTCAGCATTTCTCTCATCCTTCATAACGATTTATTGTGAAAATTCGCTGCATGGAATAATAGAAAAACATATTTTTTTAAGTTTGAATCACGCCAACATTAAATTTTTCAACGGGCGCGTTGTTAGCCGCTTCGATGCCCATCGAAATCCATTTGCGGGTATCCAACGGGTCAATGATAGCATCTACCCACAATCGAGCAGCAGCATACTGAGGGGTGGTCTGCTTATCATATCGTCCCTTAATTTCATTGTATAAAACCTGTTCTTTTTCAGCGTCCACCGCTTCGCCTTTGGCTTTGAGACTGGACGTTTGGATTTGAACCAATACTTTGGCAGCTTGTGCACCGCCCATGACTGCAATTTTCGCCGTGGGCCAAGCCACTATCAAACGCGGGTCGTATGCCTTGCCACACATTGCGTAATTACCGGCACCATAACTATTGCCAATTACAATAGTAAATTTTGGAACCGTAGAATTGGCAACCGCATTGACCATTTTTGCCCCATCTTTGATAATTCCGCCATGTTCTGAACGACTGCCGACCATAAAGCCGGTGACATCGTGGATGAATACTAAGGGAATCTTTTTTTGATTGCAATTCAGGATAAAACGCGTGGCTTTATCCGCCGAATCGGAGTAAATAACGCCGCCAAACTGCATTTCTCCTTTGGCTGATTTGACGACTTGACGTTGATTGACGATTATACCGACCGCCCAACCGTCAATGCGGGCATACGCACAAACAATGGTTTTGCCATAGCCTTCTTTGTAAAAAGTGAGTTCGGAATCGTCAACCAATCTTTTTAATATTTCAACCGTATCGTATGGTTTGGTGATATTCTCCGCCGGAAAGATGGAAAGCATTTCAGTTGGGTTATACTGAGGGGGAGTCGGAGTGACTCTGCTGAACCCTGATTTTTCATTTTCACCGAATTTATCCACGAGTTTTTTTATCGTCTCTAAACAGGCTGTATCATTCGGTACTTTATAATCTGTTACACCACTTATTTCTGAATGGGTTGAAGCCCCGCCCAAGGTTTCTTTATCTGCATTTTCACCGATAGCGGCTTTGACTAAGTAAGGTCCCGCTAAAAATACCGAACCCTGACCATCGACTATCAATGCCTCATCGCTCATAATGGGCAAATAAGCACCACCTGCCACACAGCTGCCCATAATAGCAGCTATTTGGGGAATACCCATCGAGCTGAGCTTGGCATTGTTTCTAAAAATGCGCCCAAAATGTTCCTTATCGGGGAAAATTTCGTCTTGCATGGGCAAGTAAACACCCGCCGAATCAACCAAATAAATAATGGGCAAGCGATTTTCCATCGAGATTTCTTGTGCGCGCAGATTTTTTTTAGCAGTTATTGGAAACCACGCACCGGCTTTTACGGTAGCGTCGTTTGCTACTACAATACATTGCCGGCCTGCAATATAGCCAATAATCACTACTACCCCACCGGAAGGGCAACCGCCTTCAGTTTCATACATGTCAAATCCCGCAAAAGCACCGATTTCAATCTGAGGTGTGTTTTTATCTAAGAGGTATTGAACACGCTCGCGGGCAGTCATTTTCCCTTGAGCGTGTTCTTTTTCGATGCGCTTTTTTCCGCCGCCTTCGTATATTTTTTCGAGTTGGCGCCTGATGCCTGAAATCGCGATTTTCATGGCATCTTCGTTCTGTGCAGCTTCTAATATTTGTTTGTCAGTCACAATGCGTGGATGTTGAATTTCTATAATTTGGCTTTATTTTGCTTTTTGTATCAGCAAATGTAGCAAAAGATGATTATGGAGTATGTTTTTTTCGATAAAAGTTAATTATTCAAATACAATTTTCTTTACGACACTCGAATTTTTACTACCTACCGTAATGCGCATTATGAAAAGTCCTCGACCGATGGAAGATTTATTCAAATCGAACGTTTCCGCATATTGTTTGCCGGAGTCAAAAACTTGACGCCCCAGAGCATCCATCACCGTTAACCGATACCCCTCCATGAGGTCGTTGCCTGACAAGGCTTTTTTATCAAAGCTCAAAGTCATGACATCTCCCGAAGGATTAGGAAACACTTTAACCGCTTGATTATCAATATCTTGCGTCGGCAAAGTCAGAGTTTCACCACACACCAATTGTTTGGTAAAAATGGACGATTTCACTAAAAAGTCAGCAAATTGGGCAGCAAATGGTCCCGCTGAGTCATAAATATCGGTATGACCACCCCCTTTTACAGTAATTAAACTGGATCGAATACCCAATGACCGAGCGTATGTGTTGCAAGAACTATCTCCATCGGTGAAGAAGCGATATACATTCACACCATATCCAAAAGGTACAACGACATCAGCGGTGCCATGATAAGCTATAAAAGGCACATCATTGGCATCAATATATTCTTTTTGATACAAACCACCACTCAAACTGATAGCCCCTTTTACTGATGAGGAAAAACCAGCGTTACCGGAATTGCCCTCAAAACCACCTTCCGTCGCGACAATAGTTCTTAACCAAGGTGCAATCACGTCGGTAGAGTCCAATTGCGCTACATGCATAGCCGTAATAGCGCCCGCCGAAAGGCCACCGACGATGATATTGTTGGTGTCAACGCGAAATTTATTGGTCAAAGTGGCATCTTTTCTGAAATATCGGATGGCGGCTTTCATATCATGAATAGCACCAATAATGGTAGGGGTAATTTTTAGAGAATCAGGATAGCCTTTCAAAAGGTCATAAAGACGATAATCAATAGTCGCACAGACATATCCTTTTTTGGCAAATATCTGGCAAATATCCAGCATGTATTTTTCATTGCGCGCGCCTTGCACAAAGCCACCGCCGAAAGCCAAAATAATGAGTGGGCGTTTGGTTAAAAGGTCACCTTTGGGTTCAATCACATCCATATTGAGCCCGATATTGATACCGGACACAAAGTTTCTACCGTATAATACAGATTTAGTTTGCGTGGTATCTGTAAAAATATCTTTAACATAACGATTACCATCACATCCCAATGTTGCCTGAGCTTTTATACTGAGTGGGTTTAAAATTGCAGAAAAAAAAGCTATTAATAAAAAGCTACATGGTACTTGTTTTTTCATTTTTAAAATTTTAATTGTTAAAAGACATAATGTTCTAATATAAATGCAGCTGCACCCGCAAAATATCCGGCAGCGGCTAACAAAGAAATGCGTTTCATATACCAAAAGAACTCAATCCGCTCCATGCCCATTGCCGCCACACCCGCAGCCGATCCAATGATGAGAATAGAGCCACCCGTACCGGCACAATAAGCAATCAGATGCCAAAACAGATGATTTTGAGGAAATGTTTCCAAAGAGTACATTTCCATGGAAGCGGCGACAAGTGGCACGTTATCCACGATAGCAGAAATCAGCCCTATAATTATGGCAATAACGGATTGATTGCCAACAATCTGGGTCAACCATTCAGCTGCCCCTCTGAGTATTCCCGTACTGCCCAATACCCCTACTGCTAAAAGAATACCGACAAAAAACATAATACTGGGCGTATCTACCCGTTCTAACGCGCCTTTGACCGATAGCGTTGTTTTATCTTCTTGGTCTTTATCATGGTGCATGAGTTCAGTAACTGCCCAAATCACTCCCAAACTTAATAGCATACCCATAAAAGGCGGCAAATGGGTAATGGTTTTAAAAATCGGAACAAACATCAAACCCCCGATACCCAGAAAAAAGACAATGGTTTTATGTTGCTCAGAAAGACTTTCCACTTTAATTTTTAATCCGTTGTCATTAGTCATGGGCGATAAATTGCCTTTCATTCTCCTTGAGACAAAAAGTAAAGGCACAGTGAGGCACACAATACTGGGAATAAAAACATACTCCATCAACTTTCCGGTGGTGACTTGTTTTCCTATCCAAAGCATAGTTGTCGTTACGTCACCTATGGGCGACCATGCCCCACCGGCATTGGCAGCAATGATGATGATACTCGCTAAAAAAAGGCGTTCTTCCCGTTCGTCCACCAATTTTCGGATAAAAGACACCATCACAATTGTGGTCGTCAGGTTGTCTAATACCGATGATAAAAAGAAACTAATGATACCAATTATCCACAAAAGGGATAATTTTTTTCTGGTTTTGACCCTTGAAACAATCACATCAAAGCCTTCATGTGCATCAATGAGTTCTACAATCGTCATGGCGCCTAATAAAAAAAAGAGGATTTGAGCCGCCTCGGCAAATTTTTCAATCAATTGGTGCTCAACGGTATCGGTGGGTGTACCACTAAACATATAAAGTGTCCAGCATAAAATGCCCGTTATCAAAGCAGTTGCTGCTTTATCAATTTTGATATTATGTTCAAAAACGATGGCAACATAACCAATTATAAAAGTCATTACAATGACAGTTAACATATTTCAGGCGCGTTAGATTGATGGCTGTTAGTAAATGACCAAATAGAAATTCAAAGTCTTGTATTTGATTTCTTGCGTGGTTGATTTTTCTCAAAGGTAAAAAAAACGTGGAAAATCAAATTAAAAATCCTTTGATTTGCTTTTATATTTTAAACATTTAAGCTCTTAAAATATCTTCAATGAAAACTGCTCGATACATTTTAAACAAGTTTCAATTTTATATTATTAAGGTCAATGAAAAACTTTCACCGAAACAATTTCAGATTTTTGCAGCCATCATAGTGGGGATAGCAGCGGGTGCTTTGGCAGCAATATTAAAAACGATTGTCCATTTTATACATAGAATATCCGATACCGAGGAGTTATTTTCATCTACTAAAACACCTTATAAAGTGTTTTATCCGATTATTGGTATCCTGTTGACAGTATGGTTAGTTCAAAAATTATTAAAAGGCGATTTGGGTAAAGGCGTATCGAACATCCTTTACGAAATAGCCCAAAAGTCAGCTTTTGTCAAACGCCACAAGTTGTTTTCACATATCATTACGAGTGCATTAACGGTGGGTTTTGGGGGTTCAGCGGGTTTGGAAGCTCCGATTGTGATAACAGGTTCGGCAGTCGGGAGTAATATTGCGACAATTTGGAGTTTGCCCTATCGGGATAGGGTCTTGTTGTTAGGTTGTGGGGCGGCAGCCGGCATTGCTGCGGTGTTCAATTCTCCAATTGCCGGTGTGATGTTCGCGATGGAAGTACTTTTAGCTGAAGTAACCTTGTCATCTTTTATTCCCCTAATAATTGCAGCAGCAGTTGGCGCATTATTTTCTAAAATCGTGTTCAACGAATCTACCCTTTTTCTGTTTCGCTTACAAGAGGCCTTCAACTACAAAAACGTTCCTTTCTATATCTTTCTCGCCATTGCATGCGCTTTTGTTTCGCTCTATTACGTTCGTATTTCGCATAATATTGCCCACTTATTTAAAAATTGGCAAGCGAATGTTTATTTCAAAGCCCTTTTGGGAGGTACGATTTTGGCAGGATTAATCTACGTCTTTCCGGCTCTTTTTGGGGAAGGTTACGACAGTATTCGCCTTTTAGCAAATGGTCAAGCAGAAGAATTGCTGAAAAATAGCATTTTTTCAGCGCACCGTTTCCAAGAATGGTGGGTTATCGGTATCATCGGAACTATTATTTTTGTAAAAGCTATCGCAACAAGTGTGACGCTTTCAAGTGGCGGTAATGGCGGTAATTTTGCACCATCGCTGTTCGTCGGTGCGTTTGTGGGCTTTTGTTTTGCCATGGTTTTCAATAAAATATTTCATCTGGAATTGCCTTTGGGTAATTTTAGTATGGTCGGAATGGCAGGCGTTTTAAGCGGTGTGATGTATGCCCCTTTGACCGGTATTTTCCTAATTGCCGAAGTCACCGGTGGCTACGAGCTCATCATCCCCTTGATGATTGTTTCCACGTTGTCCAATTTTATAGTCCGTCAGTTTGAACCGGTTTCTTTAGAAATGAAAAATATGATTGAAAAAGGAGAAATTTTCAGCCATGATAAAGACCGTAATATTTTGCTGTTGCTGAAAACTTCTCATGTCATTGAAACGGATTTTAAAACCATATCCGTGAAAGCCACTTTGAGAGAACTGATTGGTTTAATAAAAAATTCAAAAAGGAATTTGTTCGCAGTGGTCAATTCAAACAACCAACTTCAAGGCATTCTCACGCTCGATGATGTCCGCGAAGTGATGTTTGACACCTCCAAATACGACAAAATTTTTGTCAAAAACCTCATGGTATCTCCCCCCTCAGTATTGAGCGTCAACGAAACCATGGGCGATATAATGAAAAAATTTGACGAAACCAACGCTTGGAATTTACCGGTTATTGACGAAAATGAGTGTTTTATTGGTTTTATTTCAAAATCCAATATTTTTTCAAAATACCGCAACGAGTTGATTTCCATGAGCGGAGAAGGGTGAATTGTTTTCACACGAATGACGCGAGTTTTTTTTACACGAATTGCGCGAATTCTTTCACGAATTATGCGAATTCTTTCACGAATTATGCGAATTCTTTTACACGAATTATGCGAATTCTTTTACACGAATTATGCGAATTCTTTTATACGAATTGCGCTAATTCTTTCACGAATTATGCGAATTCTTTTACGAATTATGCGAATTGCTCTAAAAAAATTTAGAACAATTAGTGTGAAATCACCACCGCTACAAATCCACCATAAGGCGCAAATTGAATTTTGAGGGTACTATTCAATTCTTTTTTTGAGACAGAAATATCATTTCTATCTTTAATATCGCCAATCATCATGGCATTGGATGGAGAGGTTAATTTTAAGGATAAAAGATTGATTTCCAATTCTTTAGCTTTATTTTCACCATTAATACCGGCAATATACCAAGTCTTGCCTGAACGGCGGGCGAGCACCATGTCTTTGCCGGGCATACCCCCGAGGTATTTGATTTCATCCCAAACGGAGGGAATGGTTTTCAGATAATTTAAGACTTCAGGAAGCAACGCATAACTCTCAGGTTTATCGGCAATATGCTGTACACCGCTTTCAAAAACGATAGCCAAGGCCAATTCATGGGTCAGGGTTGTTTTACGAGGGTATTTAACATCTGTTAAGGTGACCGGCGTGTAATCCATAGAGCCTATGACGTTGCGTGTAGCTGCTAAAATAGTGTTGTTAGCCGGTGCTCGGTCAGGATAAGTAGGGTCAAAATGGTAATTTTCAGCGCCTTTGACCGCTTCCATACTCACCAGATGCGGATAAGTGCGCTGCCAACCGCGTGGGATGGTGCAACCATGAAAATTAACCATTATTTTAAAATCTGCGGCATCGTCTAATATTTCTAAATACTGTTGGATAACAAACTGTTTATCGCTTTGAAAAAAGTCAATTTTCACCCCTTTTACCCCTAATTTGGCAATGCGTTCAAACTCAGCGCGGCGTTTAGATTTGTCCCACATCAAGTCGCGAGGTGCTTCGGTGACTTCATTATGCGCCCCGCCCGAATTGTACCACAGCCAAATCCCTACTTTTTTCTTATTGGCAATAGCGATAACACTATCTAAACCGCCTTTTTTTATCATATTCCAATTGGCATCAACCAAACTATATTCCCAGCCCATATTGACAGCCATGTTCACAAATTTTTTCAACTTTGCCGTGTCTTTCGGACTGTCCCAATCAGACCACCACGACCAAGACGCTCTCCCGGGTTTGACCCACGAAAAATCTTGTTTGGGGGCAGGACGAGCCACATCGGTTGTCAAGGTTGACGACATCACATCACCCAAAGTTTTTGCGGTAATAATCACCCGCCAAGGAGAAAACCATTCAACTGTATTCGTTGTCGGTAATTGTCTTATATCTTCCATTGCTTCTCCTTTTTCAGGGAAACGCAATCGGTAAATACCATTTTCAGCGTTGGTTTGCAAGTGCATTCCGCAATAGTTTTTCCCTAAATCACTTTCAGTTATCAACGTCCAACTCTCTTGAGCATGAAAAAGCGCGGGAAATACCCACCCCTCAGTATGTTTACTTTTTTGAGCAATCGGTAGTGCATTTTCAAAATACCGTTCATAGGCAGGTGAAAATTTAGTCACTGAATCATAGGGTTGAAGCCATGCCACCCCATTTTCAGGTAAGTTGAAAGTAGTATGCTCGTCGGTAAAAACAGTTTCTTTGGTGTTATCTAAATAAGAAAAATGATATCGAAAAGCCACACCATCATCAAAAACACGAAAAATTACCTCAATACCGTTGTAATTTTCATCAGAAAAAACCCATTTGCGTTCGCGGTATTGTTTCGAAATCGTGCGTTGTTTGCCAACCATCAATGAATAATTCTCTGTTTTTGTCCGAGCTTCAGCCGATTCTATCAGTTTCCATTTTTTATACATATCAGCATCCGAGCGTTGAACACCTAATTCTGATGCTTCAAGTACGGTTTTGCTTGACCGCTGAATATCATAATACGTTATATCATTTTGCTGAAAAAGGCGTACGGTAAGTTCTCCATTTGGAGAGGAGAGGTTGCCAAATTGTTCTTGCGCTTTTGATAATGAGGGGGTAAGAAAACAGATAAAATTGACTAAAAGTAGAAGTTTGCTCATCATTTTTACATTAAAATCGGTTGCAAAGAAATTCAAAAAATGTTGATAGCAACTATGAATAACCATTTTCTCGGGTACAGGGTCATTATTTCATTGTTACTACATTGACTTGTTTTCTTCAAAAATGATACCGTATGAGTCCGCTTCCTGAAAAATACCAAAATGATGGGATATTTTTAATATTGAAAAAATGTCAAATCTTGAAGCAAATGTACTTGATGGTACTCTTTGCAATATTCATTTTTTCATAATGCGTTGTCACCGATAACTCATTAATATACAATGGTTTAGAATGAATATCCTTTTCATGATAAATCAATTCGCACCCCTCAGTATCCTGAATGGTTTGGAGAGTAAACTCATATAAATCGGGTGAATCGGTTTTCAAATGTACTAACCCTTCTTTTTTCAAAAATGTGCGATAGCGTTGTATGAACTCAGGTGAAGTGAGCCGCCGATTCGCTTTAGCTTCTCTTAAAAAAGGATCCGGAAACGTAATCCAAATTTCAGCCACTTCATTCTCAGCAAAAAACAATTGAATTTGTTCTATACGGGTTCGGAGGAAAGCGACATTGTTCAATCCTTCTTTTAAAGCCACCGATGCGCCTTGATGAATGCGGGCGCCCTTGATGTCCACGCCGATAAAATTGCGTTCAGGGAACATTCTCCCCAAAGCAACGGCATACTCGCCACGGCCACAAGCCAATTCTAAGGTAATCGGATGATTATTTTTAAAATACTCGGTGTTCCATTGACCCTTTAAATCCACAATTTGACCATTCAAACCATGTAATTGAGGCTTTGATGAATCAGGGTTTTCAAACACATTTGGGAAAGTGATTAAATCCGCAAACTTTTGTAATTTATTCCGCATTAAACATTCGTAGTTGTAGAAATTATTTGAATTACCAAATCTTTGCCCTTTTGGCAGGGTCGCGCCACATTTTATGAGTAGGCTGCACATTAAAGGCTTCATAAAACTCCGGAATATTTGAAAAAGGGCCATTCACCCGCAAATACGCCGGTGAGTGAACATCCGTCATTATCTGACGTGCCATTCGTTCCTTGGTTTGATTGTATTTCCAGCCCAAAGCATAGCCCATAAAATACCGCTGAAGCGGGGTATAATTGCCGATTTTTTCACCTTTTTTATATTGATCCGTTTTCTTAAACGCTTTAAGTCCGAGTGCCACGCCACCCAAATCCGCAATATTTTCACCTAAAGTCGCCTCGCCTCTAACGTGCATGGTATCAACGGCTACATATTCATTGAATTGGTCAACCAACATTTTTGCCCGATTCATAAATTGGATAGAATCTTCGGGTAACCACCAAGCCACAAGATTGCCTTGAGCATCGTATTGACGACCTTGGTCATCAAAACCGTGGGTGATTTCGTGTCCTATTGTTGAAGCTGCGGAGTATCCATATGCTACTGCGTCATCAATTTCGTCATCTCGATAACCCGGTATCATAAAAATAGCGGCAGGCAAAACTATTTCATTGTTGGAAGGATTATAGTAGGCATTGTATGTCTGCGGCGTCATGTCCCATTCATTCCGATTAACTGGTTTACCTAACTTAGAAATATTATAATTGTACCACCATTTATTAGCGTTGATAACATTACGAACAAAACTGCTGCTGTCAATTTGCATCAACGAAAAATCTTTCCATTTATCGGGATAACCCACTTTTTTAGCAACTCTTTTGAGTTTATCAAGCGCTTTTACTTTGGTTTCAGCACTCATCCAGTCTAAAGTTGAGATATTTTCGGCATAAGCTTCTTTCACATTGTCCACCATTTTGGTGTACCGCAGTTTAGCAGATTCGGGAAAAAATTCCTTGACGAAAAGTTGTCCTAAGGCATCGCCCAGTGCATTTTCTTGAGCATCTAAAATCCGTTTCCAACGAGGTTTTTGCTCTTTTTTACCTTCCAGAACTTTACCGTAAAAATCAAATGAAACATCGTCAAATTTTTTACTCAAATTATCGGCAAACGACCCTAAAAGTTGAGCTTTCAGATAAGATTTCCAATCTTCAACCGGAAACTTAGTCAAACTCGCATCCATTGCCCGATAAAATTCAGGCTGACCTACGACCACGGAGTCTGTCTTGATACCCATTTTTTCCATCTGAACTTTCCATGATACTGAGGGGGTCATGTTCTGCAAATCCTTAATGCTCATGGGGTTGTAATTCTTATATTGATCACGCAAGTCTTCAATTTTGCGATGCGATTGAGCCAAGAAGGTTTCCATCCGAAAAACTGTTTCAGCTTTATCCGAAGCTACCCCACTATTATCCCCTAATAACTCGAAAAGGTTGGTCAAATACTCCTTATATGCCGTCCTAATTTTAGAGTTTCTTTCATCTTTATTAAAATAGTAATCTCTTTCAGGCAATCCTAAACCACCTTGCCATAAATAAAAAGAATATTTGCCGGAATTTTTCAAATCCTGATAGACAAAATTGCCGTATAAAGGACCTACTTGATAGGTCTGTAAAGTAGCGACCATGTCAAGCACACCACCAATGTCTTTAATGGCATTAATCTGATCCAATTCAGCTTTTAAAGGGGTAATTCCCTGTTTTTCAATGCTAACAGAATCCATGCCGGCATGCCAGAAATCGCCAATTTTTTGTTCATTCGATCCTTGTTGAGCCGCAGAATTAGCTGCAGCCTCGCTGACCATTTTCATTTTTAGGTAAATGTCTTCTTGCAGTATTTTCCCGATGCCCCAACTGCTTTCGCTCGCGGGTATCGGATTCGCTTTTATCCACCCGCCGTTGGCAAAAGCAAAAAAATCATCCGCAGGATTGACAGACGTATCTATGTTGGTAGAGACGGCATCGCGAATTGCCAAAGAAGAAGAGGTAACCGGCGTTTCTGATTTTTGGTTTTTACAGGTTATTAAAAAAGAAGATATGAAAATTAGAAAAAGGCTTTTTTTCATGGTGTTCAGTATGCTTTAATAGTAAACAGGCAAAATAATAAGTAAGCCCTCGCAGTAGGTAATTTCCGTGAGGGCTTATTTTTTTATAACTCAGCGTCTTCTAAATCTTTTTTTATGCGTTCACTCGGTTCAACCATTATTTCTAACTTCACTTTATCTTTTCCCTTCATGGCTTTCCATTCGTTGACGGCGTCGTTGAGAACAACCAACAAATCCCATTTCTTAATAGCCTGTTCTTTGGACAAAAAGTCATCGTAGTTTCTCAGAATAATTTGAATGTGATTCACTTCCAACCAAGAAAAATCACATAAACAATCATAAAAAGCGTCCAAATTTTTACCAAAATAAGCCGGCAAATGCAATTGTTTACCTATTTGAGTATAAAAATCGTTCATGGTGGCAATTAACTTACCATCAACAACAGCTACAATCACCGATTTGTCGCTTTTTAAGTGGTGGATTTCTTTTAATATTTTAAAATTGTTTGACATGATCAGTTTAAAAAATTTAAATTAGTTGGTTGATATTGTAAAGGTAAATAATTTATTTCACTTCCACAAAACTTTGGTAGTGGTCATTTGTGTAGAAAGCGCGTCCGTCAGACCCCGTTATTAAACGTTCAGTACCTCGATTTTTACCGTTAACTTTTGGGTTAACATCCCATTCCTGATAGATAATTTTTTTGCCCGCAGCATCCTTCAAAGCTAAATGCCGTTCCCGATTTTGAAAAATACGCCCGCCCACGTAACCGTTCATTGCTTTACCATTTTTTTTAACATATTCCAATACTTTATACACTTTGGGCGGTAAATTATTATTGGCTACATTCGGCTGGGCATTTTTGTCGTCGCTTTTTTTGTTGCCTTTATATTTTTTTTGCTTTTTACCGGTTTGAGTCGGTTCATTTTGGTTGTCAGAATCACCTCCTACTGAGGGGTCAGTTTTTATTGGCTGCGAAGCCGATTGACCTTGCTGAAAATCAACTTTTTTTGAACTATCTGCACAACTTATCGATAACAAGCAGGTTATATAAAATAATAAGCAGGATATTTTTTTTAACATAAAATTTAATTTTAATATGATTAATAATGAACCGACCACTGATGACTTATCTCAAGTTTTGAATATTTTTTTTAATATCCGATATTTAATTAAATTACTTCAATTCACTCAAAGCTCTCTCAAGAATGCTATCAATGCCCGCTGCCTCGTCACTTTTTGAAATATCTTGTTTGATGGTTGGAGGTGTTCCATGTTCAATATTAAAACCGTTCGGCGTCAAAGTAATAGAACTCGAATATCTGACAGTCCAACCATTGGGTAATTGCGTTGAAGCAGGAACGCCACCGCCGCCGCCTGTCCAATCTCCAACAACTTTAACGTTCGGCAAATTGAGCATGGCAGCCACAAATAACGATGTTGCACTATAACAACGCCGATTAGTGAGTATTATGATGGGTTTCAGGTATTTTTTGTCCCCCTTCGGCTCAATTACATATTCTTTAAAAGTAGAAAAATCATTTTTACCCGATCCATTTTTTTCGGCTTCTTTCCATGCCACCAGCTTTTTATCAATAAACCGAGAGACTAATTTATCAATATTAGCGATGGAACCACCTCCATTGCTTCTTACGTCAATAATAATGCCCTTTGTAGTTTGGAAACGACTAACCACCACATCGATCGCATAGTCTGAAATGTTACTGCTGAAACTGCTGTAACGGATATAACCCACTCGATTGCTATCTAAAAAACGGTTGGTCAAAGCACCCGTGAAGCGATAATCATTTTTCAAATAATTGCGCTCTAAGAGATAAGAGTTAAAATTATCGGGATAATTGAGGTACCATTCCCAGTTTCTTGAAAAATTAAATGCACCATAGAGGTTAGAATGGCCGTCACGCAGCGTGTAAAGCATCGAATCAATTATCCGAAAAACGACCGCATCGTTCATCGTATCACGCACTCTCGGAATCCAGACATTGCCCACCGAATCCCAATTTATTTTTTTAAATTCAAAAAAGGGATATTTTTCATTCATGGTTTTCCAAAAAAACTTCACATTTTCAGTCGGTGTATTTTTAGGGTCAGCAGTGACCAAAGCTTTTTCACAACTTAAAACGGATAACGAAAAAACACAGAATACTACTACCGGTGTGAATTTTAATAAGCATTTCATGAGGTGATTATTGATCATTTTTTTTCTTTTTATAAGGGATTTGAAAGAGAGATTGAATCAAAAGGCTTTGTGTGCCTACTTGTAGGCGTCCACTGAGTTTATCATCCATGTAGTCCCAACGATAAATAGCCCTTAACCGGTTACCATTACTGAGGGGTAGGTCAATTTGCCAACGCCAATCAATATGCAGTAATTTGTTAATTGTGACTATACCAAAATCTTTGGTAAAATTATTTTCATTCACAAAACCAAGATAGTTAGGGCGGGCGTTATATACCAGAACAGGAATAGATAGTTGAGTACTTAATTGCCAGTTTCGTTTAAAAAAACGCATATCCCGCGTTAAAAAGGTCGAAGCGGCAATGCCGGTTGGAACATTATAACTGAAAAGATTATTAACATTATTCTGATAATAACCCATGCTGGAAGTATGAAAAACCGAGCCGCCTACATACCATCTAAAATGAGCGTTTTCAGGTAAAATGCGTTTTGCCCACGTTTGTGCAATGCCATACCGAAACGCATATGCCACGCTGTTATAGCCTTTATTCACCCGTGATTGGATTTCATTTATACTTCCCCAAAAATCAAATTGCTTAAACCATTTTTCGCTGATGCGTTCTGAGCCAAGATGCAATTCAGCACCATATCCGGAAAAAGTTAACGGGCTAAAAAGATTGTCTTTCCGGGTTTGCCAAGTCAAGCCGATGGTGGTGGTGAAAAACTTTTGGCGCGCAAACTCTGCCACATTTTGAGCAGAAAGGGTTGCTAAAAAACAAATTAAAAAAACAAATGTGCAAAATGGCTTCATAATTAGTAGTGAGTTTTTAGTAGTGAGTTCTTAGAGGGAATAACAGATTGAAAATCAATAAATTATTAAATAATTACTTACTATTTCCGCAAAGATATTACAGAATTCAAAGAAAAAATAAAAAAAAGCCTCAATCCTATGAACAGGATTGAGGCAGGATATGAATGATTTACAAAAAACACTATAAATTTAACCCGATGAACATTCAAAAGAACTTTCATCGTTAACGCATAATTTAACATTTAATCAACATTATCGTGCAAAAAAGAGTTGCCAGAAGTGTTCAAGTCATTGTTTTCATCAATTGACCACTGAGAAACCGGTTTTTCTGACGAATGTTGAATACTATCCAACCGTACACCACGGCGCATGTAAGCCGGCTCATTTTCCATTTCAATAATCGTTTGAGGATTATTGAGTTTCATAGAATTAACATTTGAGCGCAATTTTTCCCTGCGTTGAGCTTCTTGTGCTACTCGACGACGGCGATCTTCTTCACTTTCGGGATGATCGTTTTTAGTATAAGGCTCTTGTGGTGTTTGAAAGGTCATACGGGGCTTTGAAAATCTTGAAGATTCCAATTCCAAAGATTTAGAAGTCTCATTATCATCAAAGCCAAACCCGAAAAAATCATGCTTTTTAGCGTCTTTACGGATGGGCTCATCATCCAATGTGACGACGATTTTCCCCTCAGAATTACCCGCTTCTTTTAACGGATTTTGAGTACGGCTTTCAAAACCGGTTGCAATAACTGTGACGGACAATTTGTCACCCAAAGTTTCATCATAGCAGTTACCCCAGATGAGGTTTGCACTATCACCCGCTTCTTCCTGTACAAATTCAGTGACGGAGAAGATTTCGTCCATAGTCACTTCTTTTGTTCCACTTGTTATGTTTACCAAAATATGTTTTGCTCCCGAAATATTATTTTCTTCTAAAAGCGGTGATGACAACGCAAAATCGACCGCTTTTTTCGCCCGATTGTCACCGTCAGATGAACCAATACCCATAATGGCGACACCTGAACCCCGCATAACGGTATTCACGTCCTCGAAATCCACGTTGACATAACCCGGAACCGTGATGATTTCAGCAATGCCTTTTGCCGCAGTGGTCAAGATATTGTCTGCTTGTGCAAATGCGCCTGAAACAGACAGGTTACCGTAGATTTGACGCAATTTATCATTTGAAATGACAATAATGGTGTCCACGTTTTTCTTCAATTCGTCGAGACCTTCATAACCTTGTTGCGTGCGTTTGCGCCCCTCAAAAGTGAAAGGAAGCGTGACGATTGCAACTGTCAAAATGCCCATTTCTTGAGCCGTTTTAGCAATAATAGGAGCAGCTCCTGTGCCTGTACCACCACCCATGCCGGCAGTGATAAAGAGCATTTTAGTACCCGTACCGAGGTAGTTTTTAACATCATCAATACTTTCAAGGCAGGCTTGCTTACCTCGTTGAGGCTGAGAACCAGCTCCTAATCCGGCTGATACGACAGGACCCAAAGAGATTTTAGTTGGAACAGGGCTTAAATCCATAGCCTGAGCATCTGTATTGCAAATAGCGAAGTCAACGCCGACAATACCTTGCTTATACATGTGCGTTACGGCATTTGAGCCACCGCCACCGACACCAATTACTTTTATGATTGATGGTTCCTCTTGCTTAAAATTGAAAACCATGATTGTTCTGTTTAGGAAATTAAAAATTATAGTTTCACAGTAGATTCAAGTTTTGGGTTTTGCCCAAAGTACTCGGGGTGGGTTTCTGGAGTACCTGATACTCGAAATACCCTATTTCAAATCCGTATCCGGTTCAGCTTCAAACCACTCTTTAGTGCGCTTGAATATGCTTTCAAGCCATTTTCCGCCTTGCTGATTAGATTTTTCTTCATAATTCATTTCAAATTGTGGATTCACAGATGTTTCAACAACTGCTTCAACAACAGGTTTGACTTCAACAACCGGGCGCAAACGGGCAGCTTCTTCTTCTAATTGAATGCCATTCAGAAGCAAACCGATAGCCGTTGAGAAAATAGGGCTGCAAACCTGCTCGTGGTATCCATGTGCCAAATGCTCAATTGGAATGCCGATACGGGTAGCCATACCCGTATGAAATTCACACAATTTTTCAATATCGCGCATCAATGAACCACCACCGGTCAGCACAATACCTCCAATGAGTTTGCGTTCATATCCTGAGCGACGGATTTCCCAAACAACATAGTCGAAAATCTCTTCCATGCGGGCTTGAATGATACGGGATAGATTTTTTTCACCAATTTCTTTATAGTCACGTCCTTTAATACCCGGAATTGTAATAATGCGGTTGTCAAAAACTTCATCAGCCAAGGCAGAGCCGAATTTGACTTTCATCTGCTCGGCTTGGTGTTGCATCACCGTACATCCTTCTTTAATATCAGAAGTAATGACGTTGCCACCAAAAGGAATAACCGCCGTGTGGCGTATAATACCTTCGTGGAATATGGTTATATCAGTCGTACCGCCACCAATGTCAACAAGGGCGATACCGGCTTCTTTTTCTTCTTCGCTGAGGACAGCTACCGCGGAAGCGATAGGCTCTAAAGTCATGCTTTCAACTTTCAAACCTGAGCGTTCTACGCACCGGTGAATGTTATTGGAAGCAGAAATTTGTCCGGTAATAATGTGGAAATTGGCTTCCAGACGCACACCGCTCATACCGATAGGGTCGGTAATGCCTTGCTCATTGTCCACAGTATATTCCTGAGGTATCACATGCAAAATCTTATCACCCGGAGGCAATACGAGTTTATACATGTCATTAACGAGGCGTGAAATGTCTTTTTGACTGATTTCCGTGTGGTCGTTGTCGCGGGTTAAGATACCACGATGTTGCAAGCTCTTAATGTGTTGACCGGCAATTCCCACGTGAACACGAGAGAATTTGGCTTTAGCAGCCCGCTCAGCAGCTTGGATGGCTTCGGAAATGGCATTGACAGTTTTTTCAATGTTAGTGACAACGCCGCGCATCACTCCGATGCTGTCAACTTTACCGACTCCAAGAATTTCAAGTTTGCCATGTTCGTTTTTACGACCGGCAATGGCACACACCTTTGTTGTACCAATGTCCAAAGCTACTACGAGGTCAGTAGCGAGTGGTTTTTGATCATTCATATCAAAAGAAGAGTTTTGGTCACACCGTTTGAGGCGGTGCGAGTGTTAAATTATAGCGTTCAATATCCTTTTCTGTTTTGTTTAATGCGATGCGCAGTATTTAAGTTTATTGTGTTTCGTTCAAAATATCTTACTTTTTCAGTCTCCTCACAGTGTTATGACAGATAAAGTCATTTAACACTTTGACAGTCAATATATTAGCGATATTAATATTGATTGTCTTCTATATTGTAAGATTCATTTCAACAAAAGTAATGCCTTTTGTCATTAAATACGCTGCAAAATAGTGGTATTTTTCACATTAAAAAAACTTTTATCCACATTTTTTTGATAATCAGCGGTTCAAACATTCAAATTTATGTACTTTTTATTGAACAAAACAATATTTGCTAAAACATTTATTTTTTTAACAATTGTATTGTTATTATAGTAAATTTTAATATTTTATTATATAAACATTATAAAATTGCAAATTTATTATTGCCCGAAATTTATGGAAAACTCCTGTTTATAACGCCCAATATTTTGATTAAATGATTGATAATTAATAGTTTACAGTATCACATAAAAATTAATAAAAGAATATAAAATAAAACTTATCGATTCTTTTTTTTGTGCTTTTTTGAGTGCTTTTTGTCTAATAATAAAGCTATTTAACATACGAAAATTATTGAAAAAAATTTATCTTTTTTTACAAACTATCTGTCCTTTATACTTAACGGATATACTCGAATACTTTTTCCACCCTTCGTAAGGGATGGCTTCTTCATAAAAAATTCTGAGGCGCTTAAGTTTATCTTCCAAATCATCAATTGTTCCGATTCGAATTTTTTGATCGCCTAAAACGGGTATCAATGTAAATTCCCCTCCCGGGTCAACATGAATTTGTTGGAAAAATGTTCTATAAAATTCATCTTTTTGTATATACTGAATCAAATCATACACATCTTTTAAGACATATTTCTTTCGTTGCAAAAAGTCAGGGACATGGGGCGGCACTGAGCCGGTCACAACCGGTACACGAGCCGAGAAATATTTGGAAGGCGGCATTTTTATGCCGTTTTTATCCATGTAATAATTCAAGCCGTTGTTATCAATAATCCGGCACATCGGCTCTCTTTGGGTAATAATGACTTTCAAATCGTTAGCAGCATCCACAAAAGCTTCGGCATTTTCAATAAAAGGGTCTTGCTCCAGTACCCTTTCAACTCGTTGGACATCAATCCTGCTCAATCGGACTTCGGCTAAATTGTCTTCAAAACTGCGACGGATTATTTCTTTGACGTCTTTTTCCTTAATTAAATCGTTTGTTCCGTCTGCAAGATGTTTTATCTCCACGACAATATCTTTAACTTCATCACGTCTTTTACGCATGATAGCTGTAATGCCAATCACCACAACCAAGCCTAAGCCAATAGTTGTATAGAGTTTTGTTTTATTAAGCCTATACTTTGTTTGTTCTGTCACTCCTGAAAATTTAAGATTCTACAAAACTAAATTAATTTGAGTAAATTGACTGTAAATTAACATCTGCTACATTTCCGAATGACATCTAACGGTTGCCCCTTTCCAGCATCTCCTTAATCGGTTTAACAAAAGTATCAATATCGCCGGCTCCAAGTGTCATTAAAACCTCAAATTGCCCCCCCCTCAGTATATCCATCAAATTCACTTTTGTAACTAACGTTTTATTGGGATTTTTCATTTTATTGAACAAAATTTCAGAAGTCACTCCCTCAATCGGTAATTCACGGGCGGGATAAATATCCATCAAAAACACCTCATCCAATTTATCCAAAGCCGCAGCAAAACCATCCTGAAAATCCCTTGTGCGCGTAAAAAGGTGGGGTTGAAAAATACCCGTTAGTTTTTGAGTGGGATACAAAGCTCTGGCGGCAGCAATTGCCGACTCCAATTCTGTCGGATGATGGGCATAATCATCTATAAAAACATTTTTTTCATCTCTTAATACAAAGTCAAAACGGCGTTTAATGCCCTTGAATGTCGCCAAAGCTTCTTTGACTGCAGCTCCTGTTACACCGATTTGTTGTGCCGCAGCTATCGCAGCGGTCGCATTTTCTACATTGTGACGACCCGGTAGGGTGAATTTAATGTTCTCAATATTTTCAATGGGGCTTTTAAAATCAAAGACAAAAAAACCGTTTTCAACCCGTAAATTCTCGGATCGATAAGCACCCGCATCTACGCCATAATCATCATATTTTATACCTTTTTCCGCATCTTCAGCATCACCTTTCAGTCCCAATGTTGCGTTTGGGAAAACATGCCCTTTAGGTTTAATCTTTCTCGTAAAATCCCTGAAACCTTTTCTAAAATTTTCTTCATCGCCGTAAATATCCAAATGGTCAGGGTCAATGGCGGTAATAATCGCCATATCCGGACTTAATCTTAGAAAAGACCGGTCGTATTCATCCGCTTCTACCACGACCCAGTCAGATTTTCCTTCCACAAAATTGCTGCCCAGGCTCAACGAAATGCCGCCTAAAAACGCGGTGGCATCTACCCCACCCGTTCGCAAAATATGCGTAACAATACTCGAAGTCGTTGTTTTGCCGTGGGTTCCCGCCACTCCGATGCATTTCATACCGCGTGAAATGATGCCCAAAACTTCGGAACGTTTCAAAACCGGAAAGCCATTTTCCTGAAAATAGACCAATTCTGACTGTGATTTTGGAATAGCGGGCGTATAAACGACCAAATCTACTCCTTCGGGGATGTAACTGACATCGTCGGTATAGTGGATTTTCATACCTTCCAACGCCAGATTTTTAGTCAATTCGGTTTCCGTCTTGTCATATCCGTACACATCGCACCCCCTCAGTAAAAAGTATCTTGCCAAAGCGCTCATGCCGATACCACCGATGCCGACGAAATAGATTTTTTTGATTGAATTTAATTCCATATTTTTTGAAATAAAGTTGATTTTCACCAATCTGTGTTCTTATGTAAATCTAAAATAAGTGTCCGTCGCAAAAGTAGTAAATTCATTAAAATACCTTATGTTTATTTGATTTTCCATTTCATTCAATTACATTTTTTAGCGCCTATTTTAAAGCCTGATAAGCAAAAATATAGTGACAGCCAATCGCCCTGTCATTGTGGGTATAAAAAAAGCCTGTGAAATGGTGTATTCACAGACTTTTTTTAAAACAGCCTTCCCAAGAGGTCGCTGAATAAGTTATATCACTTTTGTCAATATTTCAACAATTGTATAAAAATCATCGTCAGTGAGATAATAAATTGAATTTTTTCCATCGCGCTTCACATCTACAATATTTTTACTTTTCATAATTCTCAGATGGTGCGAGGCAATGGCTTGTTCAATATCCAATTGTTCAAAAATTTCAGTAACTGTCATTTGCTTTTTTTTATGAAGCATATCAATGATAGCGATGCGCATAGGGTGAGCGATGGCGCGCAATGTCTCCGTGCCTTCATTCAAAAATTCAAGATTAAAGTGTGTTTTCATAATAATCGGATTAACACATATAGATTAATAAGTACAAATTTAGCATATATTTTTCTATATGTATCAATAATTTGAGTAAAAAGAAATAAAAAAAACGCCTAAAAATGAATATATCACAACAAAAAACGATTCATTTAGTTCGTTACAATAAATTTATGTTTATGAAAACATATAGAAATCTAAATATTTAAGAATATACCATCAGTCTAAAAACAAAGTTTTGATACAGTCCCAAAGGGCTTTTCTTTTTTCAGTGGAAGCGTTAATAACGGAGAGTTTGTCAGTAAAAAGGAAAGTCAATCCATTGAATTGAATCGGCATATACTGAGGGGGGGTAATATTGAGCCCAAAATCTCTTGGAGAAATTCCAAACAAAAGAGCAAATTGTATCGTATTTTTGTGAACTATTTGTGAGAGACTCGGCATACTTTTATCATCTGAATATTTCAATAATAAACAGTCTGTTGAAAGATGAATCTTAGCAGCAGAGATAATTTTCTCAATGTAAGCATCCATTTCCGGATTTTTTTCGTCGAGATAAGCCACGAAAATATGCCGTTTGTTTTCTCCGGTCAATGCGTTAGAAATTTCGCCTAACTCGGGCGCGACAAATATTTTATAATCCAAGTATCCTGTTTTCAAAATATTATTTTCAGTTTTTAGTTTTTTATAAAATTTCAGCAACCAAATATAATTTTAAATATTAAGCATTTTTTATTAAAAATTAAAAGATTATTTTACAAAAATACAGTTTTAAGGTTTAAAATTTGGAAATATTAAAATAAATTTTCAAATTTGTATAACGTTATTCAACCAAATATATATAAATATCGTCTTTAAAACGTTTAGTTTAAAATTTATTTATACATTCGTTTATGAAAGGCAATGTCCTAACCAAATAAAGTTTTAAATCGTTTAACAATGAGTTACAAATTTAATGTAAGTTTGACAGAAAAATCGCGTTTGGCGAGCCTTGATTTCAATAATATTCCTTTCGGACATGTATTCAGCGATCATATGTTTGTCGCCGACTATGCCGACGGGGAGTGGAAAAACTTTGAAATCTGCCCATTTGGTTATTTGCCGATGCATCCTGCAAATTTGGCGATTCATTATGGTCAATCCATTTTTGAGGGCATGAAAGCGTCTAAAATGTATGATGGCATGCCTGCCCTCTTCCGCGCGGAAATGCACGTGCAGCGCATCAACGCTTCTGCCCGCCGCTTGTGCATGCCCGAAATTCCGGAAAAACTATTTCTGCAAGCCGTAGAAACCCTGGTGGACATTGACCGTGATTGGATTCCGCCGGCTGAAGGTAGTTCGTTGTACATTCGCCCATTCATGTTTGCTTGCGACGAAGCATTGGGTGTTCGCCCGTCCGATACATATAAATTTATTGTAATTACAGGACCTGTGGGGCCTTATTACGCTAAACCGGTAACGCTTTGGGCTGAAGAAAAATATATTCGCGCTGCTCAGGGTGGTATGGGAGAAGCAAAGGCTGCCGGTAATTATGCGGGTGCGCTTTTAGCCACTAAATTAGCCAACCAAAACGGATACGATCAAATCATGTGGCTCGATGCTGCTGAACATAAATATGTGCAAGAAGCGGGTACTATGAACTTGATGTTCATCATTGACGGTACACTCGTAACACCTCCTACCGACGGCACTATACTGAGGGGTATCACCAGAGATACTATTTTGAAATTAATGCGCGACAAAGGCTATCCGGTTGAAGAACGCAACATCAGTGTAGAGGAACTCATCGAATACTACAAAGCCGGCAAGCTTGAAGAAGCTTTCGGTTGCGGCACGGCAGCGGTAGTGTCTCATATCAGCGAAATCACTTACCGTGATGTCAATATGGTATTGCCGCCGGTCGAAAACCGCAAAGTAGCGACGATGATAAAGATGACGATTGACAAATTGCGTTCAGGCAATTTCGAAGATAAATTTGGTTGGGTTCAACCGGTGAAATCATCTGTATTGGCTTAAATAAAAACTCTGTGTAATTTTTGTTATTTGCATAAAAAGTTTTTATATTTGCAATATATTGATTTACAAAGAACTAAAAATCCGTTCCGATTCTGTCGGAGCGGATTTTTTTTTAGGGAACGCAGGTGTCAGATATTTTTAAAATGTCTGACACCTGCGTTTCCTAAAATAAAAGAAATCTCCTTTTTTTCGCCGAAAAAGCTATTTTTCATAAAATTCCAAAGGCAAATTATCGGGGTCATTGAAAAAAGTAAACCGTTTTCCCGTGATGTCATCCCAACGCACCCCCTCAGTAAGGATGCCTTTTTGCTCCAAATACGCTATCGCTGCTGCCAAATCCTCTACTTCAAAAGCCAAATGCCGCAGCCCCACCGCTTCAGGTCGCGAGGGACGAGCCGGTGGATGAGGAAACGAAAACAATTCGATAATGTAATCGTCATTCAACATCAAATCTAATTTATAAGAGTCTCTTTCAGCTCTAAACGTTTCCTTTTTCACCCGTAGCCCCAAGACTTCGGTGTAGAATTTTTTGGAGACCTGATAGTCGGAGCAAATAATGGCGATATGGTGTATTTTGTTGATTTTCAATGATTGTCCTTTTTTTATGGGTGACACGGCTTGGAGCCGTGCCACCCATTATTTTACATCACTTTAAACTCTGGTGTATTATCCAAAATTTTATCAATACGCTCGGATACTGACGGGGTAATCAAAGGCACCACTTCCAATGATGTCAACGTTTCGGTCAACTGCTCTGGCTTTGATGCACCGAGGATAACAGTGGAGACATTCGGGTTTTTAACACACCAAGCAATTGCCAATTTCGCGAGCGTTGTGCCCATTTCGTTGGCTAAATCATTCAGAGCATTAATTTTTTGCAACCTTTCGGGCACCAGAGCAATATCTTTCAGCCATTGCATCCCTTTCATATCCATCCGCGTTTCAGACGGGCGATTATTATGCACATATTTTTCGGTAAGTGTACCGCCCGCCAGCGGCGACCAAATCGTTGTGCCTAATCCCACATTTTTAAAAATATTCAGGTACTCCAATTCTACCCGATACCGCCAGAACATATTATATTGGGGTTGTTCCATCGTGGGTCCAATCAATTTGTATTCTTTCGCTACCATATGCGCTTCCATAATCTGTTGAGCCGACCACTCGCTGGTGCCCCAATACAGGATTTTACCTTGTGCGATGAGGTGGTTCATTGTCCACACGATTTCTTCGATGGGAACTGAGGGGTCGGAGCGGTGGCAAAAATAAAGGTCTAAATATTCCACTTGAAGGCGTTGCAAAGCCTCATTGCACGCTTCAATCAAGTGCTTACGGCTCAAACCGCCCTGATTGGGCTTTTGATCTTTGCGGCTGCCAAAAAAAACTTTGGACGACACAATATAACTCGTTCTGTCCCACCCTTTTTTTTGTAAAATTTTGCCCATCACAATTTCAGACTGCCCGAAGTGGTAGCCTTCCGCATTGTCAAAAAAATTGATGCCACCGTCATAGGCGATGGTCATAAGTTCCTCAGCCGTTTCGTCACTGATTTGATTGCCAAATGTCAGCCAAGAACCGAGAGACAAGACGCTGACCTTCAAACCACTTTTACCAAGATTGCGATATTCCATAAAATTTATTGATGTTTTTTTTATAAAGATTGAGTTGAAACATTTTTCCTAAAACAGGGGTCAAATATATGCATTAAAAAATTGGGTTAAGTAAAGGATTTTTCTGAAATTTATGCGTATTCCATTAAAATTTAATTTAGAATCATAAATTTATTATTAATCCGAAATTTCAAGAGATTCATCGTTAATTTTACACTTGGGGGAACTTCTCGACCCAATTTTCAATTATCTAATTATAAATTCAATATTATGAGTGAGTTTTGGAATAAATTTAAAGGTGTCTTTATTGTAGATGATCCGAATCAACCGCAACAAACGCCCAATCAAAACCCTGCAACACCAAAGGGTGCTGACAATAATAATCAGAGTAGTCCCTCTCAAAATCAGTCTTTACGGACAGATTCGCAGAGCAATAGTGCTTCTACAATGACACCGAATTCGACCCAATCGAGCGGTAAGGGCAGCCTGAATGAAAAATTTATGGAGGTATTGTACAAAGCTATGGAGTCGGTTAATGTAGAAGGTTTCGACTATTTTGAATTCAAACAGGCTTTAAACAATTTGGCAAATATGCCCATGGATGAAGCCACTCGGTACAAAAGTGCCTTCGCTATGGCTCAAACGATGGGCGCAACGCCGGATAAACTGGTTCATACTGCCAATGGTTATCTCGAAGCTTTGAAACAAGAACAAATGAATTTTCAGCAATCGGCAACTAACCAGATACAGAGCCAAATTGGCAATAAACAAGGGCAAATTGAAAACTTTGCGGCGGTTATCAATCAAAAAAATGAGCAAATTAAAAAACTGCTCGGAGAAATAGAAGACCACAAAAAAGAGATGGAACAACTTAAACAAGATATTGCTCAATCCTCTTCAAAAGTTTCGCAGACAAAAGCTGATTTTGAGATGTCATATCAGTCCATTGTCAGCCAAATTCAGAAAGATATTGACAATATGAAAAGCTATTTGAAATAAATTATTATTATTCATTTTTAAATATATAAACCTATGTTAAACAATATTTTAAGTGATATTCAAAAAATACTAAGGGGTAAAAATGGAACGGTATTTTTCGTTATTTTGGGTTTATTAGCCGTGATATTTTTCTTAAAAGCACTGCCCTCACTCATTGGATTTCTCATTGTAGCAGCTATTGTTTTTCTCATTTTCAAATATTTTGAAAATAAAGAAGATTAATTGTGCAACTTATAGCTAAACTTTTAGCGTGTTTAACTCGTTGTCATCGGATTGGGGCATCGCCCCTAAAGTTAGGTAGTTTCTGCAAAATCCGTTATCAAATCGCGGCATAGCCGCATAAGATATAATTCTTTTGCGGCTATGCCGCGATTAATATTATTCATTTTTTGTAATTCTCCCGAACTGTAGGGGCGATGCCCCAACTCGATGATAATAAGTTTTACACCCACTTTCAAACTATGTCATTAAAAAAACTTCATCAACGTCAATGAAAAACGCTTTACATTTCCTGACTTGTACCTTATTGTTATCTCTGACCGCCTGTGGCGACGGGGAAAATGTGGATGATAAAGTCCAAACCAAAGACATCAGCCGCGATGGGGCAATCGAAACAGTGGTCACGACTGAGCATTTGTCCGACAGCACCGATTTACTTGTCACCAC
>JANPGW010000482.1:0-3041 GCA_031424115.1 Saprospiraceae bacterium
TTTTATGCTTTCTAAAATTATTCTTTAATGCCCAAAATGATATTAACACTCTCACGAAACGGCATCTTGATTTTTATTACAAAGACGTTTTACAACTATCCAATAATGCTCCTGTTGCTGACCGTGTTCACATTGTTTTTACCTTGGCGAAGAATGCTTTTGAGCAAATTATAGGTAAAAATACAGAACTCGATGGCGGAAAAGATGCTTTAAAATTGCCTTTGCTGTATAAAACAAGCGATAATCTGACGGTCAATCGGGGAAAAATCGGGCATCTCCGCAGTGTTTTTATCAATCCTACTAATCATAAAATCTATTATGCACTTGCTGCAAACACACAGGATGGTATCGCTAAAGCCCTCGATGACAACAATCCTTCATGGAATGCTTTTGGTCCCAAACCTAAATCGCAAGCAACTTGTGGTGATGTAGATAACAGTATCACCTTACCACCGGCTCAAATAGGTTTTGCATTGGCTTCTCCTGTTTTGCTTATGGCAGAAGGAAACCGGAAAATATCGCTTATTCTTACTGCAGACACCCCCCTCAGTATCTCTGCCGGTTTTGGGTTAAATATTCAATTAAGTGGCGAAAAAAACTGGATTGATGTCAAACCAACAAGCATAAAAATTAATACGATAGCGACGCCCACGGCTTCTGCTCTTAACAATATTACCACTCTAACTATAGAAGCCACTTTAGATGCGGATGAAAAAAATGCTGTTGTCAATTTCAATTCTGCTAAATTGGAAGGTGGCTATAAAACCACATCGCCCGTCATGCGTTGCTGGCTTTCTAATTCTGAATATTATGCCATATTGAGGGGGGTGACTTTAGCCTCTGCAAAAATAACCGTAGAGGTTTCAGGCATAAAAAAAACATTGACACTCGAAAATGATTTGGGTAAAGTGAACGCCGAGAAACCTTTTATGCCATTTGGTCCCACGCCTGTTGTGGGCTCTACGTTATATGTGGGTTGTGCTGAGGCTTTAAATAAAACACTGGAGTGTGTAAAAGTGACATTTTCCGATTGGGTTGGCAAGCCCACTTTTAGTGCTCATTATGCCGCTTATACGGATACTTCTTATAAATCTGAGAATAATTTTACTGCCACTACTAATATCATCAATGGTAATTTGAAAGGACAAAGTACGAACAGCAAAAAACTATTTTCAGCCGCAACGGGAGATTTTAAAGCAGGTGTGAGTGTGCCGGATACAGCACCAACTTCTTTCAATTATGCTTGGAATTGGTTTTTTGGGTATTCTTATTACAAAGGCGGGTACTTAAGGTCAGGTAATTCTTTTATTCCGTTTTATACCAACGCTGTTTTAGGATTTTTACAAAGCAGTGCTGCTGCAACCGTGAGTGATAGCCTTGTTAAGATAAAATTGAATAAAGATTTCGGACACGGGGTATATGCCAACGACTTGTCTTCAATGATAATTCATAATGTCAATAACAAGCATGAGCATCCGCTACCAAAACCGCCTTACACACCATTAGCGAGTGAACTCTTATTCAGTTATAAAGCTTCCACTCAAGAAATTGATTTACAGGATCAGGATTTTGATAGTTTTTCAAAGCGAGACCTTCAGTTTTTCCATCTTGGCATATTCGGTCAAGCGGAGGAACATGCATTTTTTAAAAAAGAACTTAATTTTATTGATAATAAAAGTACGTCGTATTGGTTGCCACAATACAGTGATAACGGCTCTTTTTTTATCGGTTTACAGGATGTAGGAGCATTAGAAGCAGTGAGTATTTTATTCCAAATTTCGGAAGGCAGTGCCAATCCTGAACGCCCTACTTCAACGACACAATGGAGCGTTTTATGCCATAACCAATGGCGGTTGCTTAAAAGTGGGGATATCCTGAGTGATACCACCAATAATTTATTAACATCAGGCATTATCAAGTTTTATTTACCCGCTGAAACGACGACCAACAATACGCTTTTGGAGAGCGGTTATGTATGGTTCAAAGCAGAATTGATATATCCTGCCACAAAAACGACCCCCTCACTATCAGCACCGATTGACAGTGTTTGTAATTTTATAGCCTTACATGCGCAAGCCGTTTTAGCAAAATTCACGGATAATAATAACGATTCTGCACATTATGCTATGCCACTTGCTGCTCAAACCATTAAAAAATCGCGCACAAGTCTTGATTCAATAAAAAAAATTGAGCAACCCTATGCGTCTTTTGGTAATAAACCACAGGAAACAGATACCGCATTTCAGCAACGTATCAGTGAGCGTTTGCGGCACAAGCAACGAGCTATTACGATTTGGGATTATGAACATTTGATTTTGCAAGCGTTTCCCTCCGTTTTTAAGGCAAAGTGTTTGAATCATACCCGTTTATATAGTGATAAAGTGCCACCCGAAAAAGATTTAGTGCAATTGGCGCCGGGCTATGTTACGGTCGTCGTTGTTCCTGACTTACGCAATCTGAACGCCGTCAACCCGCTTGAACCAAAAGTAGATTTGAATACATTGGCTCAAATCAAGGCTTTTTTAAAAAAACATGCCGGTATGCTGGTCAATATTGAAACCACCAATCCGGATTACGAACCGGTGCGACTCAGATTTAATGTGCAATTTAAAAGAGGTTATGAATTTTCGGTATATAAAAAAGTATTGAATCAAGATATAATCCGCTATCTATCACCTTGGGCATTTAATACTGGAGCAGATATTCCTTTTGGTGGTACATTAGAAAAAAGTGTCGTGATAAATTTTATTGAAAGATTGGGTTATGTAGATGTTGTAAGAGAGTTTCAATTATCAAGGGCAGGTAATACCTACGATTATGAAGAAATAACCGCTTCAAGCCCGATGGCTGTGTTGGTGTCGTGTAGCCAACACGAGATTTTTGAATTTGGAACGTGTTGAGAATAGACCTAAAAAGGTATTTTGATATACAATAAACAATGGCAGGAAACATCACCATATCGAACAAACCGCCACTATCAACGGCATCGGATTATACCCAACTCCGAGAGTTGGGTATTGGCTATATAGAGCAATTTGCCC